>WLKU01000019.1 GCA_009701105.1 Actinomycetota bacterium
AGACTGCTTTAATTTGCGCGCTTCTTCGAAGCGACGATGACGACCCTTCTTCACGGTAGGGCTCCGAACCTTGATCGGGTGACTACCGGTGAGGCAGCCACTTAGTGGATAAACATCGCTGTAAATCTTAGCCTGATAAGCCAGTGTTTAAGTGGCTTTTAGATCAGATTGTTGGATTGTTGGATTGTTGGATTGTTGGTGGGTAACAGCCTGAGTCTGCCGTGGCCGTTAAAACTCAATCCAGCCTCACCCGACAGGATGCGCTCGATGTCTTTCCCCACCATCTCTGCTCGCCATCCAACGCTGAGTCTGCCTTGAGGTGATTTGCGCAAGAGCGACAAAATGTCGTTGCGTGTGCCGAGCAATGTGGCATCAATATGGTGAGTTCGTGCAAGTTCGCTCATCCATGCAGTAATTAGACCAACCGCCGGACGCAATTCCTTATCGACGTCATCATTATCAATCTGCGGTAGCGAAACGACGACACTCTTACCTCGTTCGACAGCTGCAAGCAGCTCGCGCCCTACTTCGCCACCGATCTGTCGATTCTCAACTCCCCTTGCCTTGAGTAGTTCGTCAGAAGTTGTTGGCATGATTTGTGCAATCCCCAAGATTGCAATGTCGGAAAGAATTCGACGAGGAGGTACATCGGCTGCCATGGCTTTACGCTCTCGCCACTCACACACCGCTTGAGCGACGCCGCGCGCTTGACCTTTAAGTGCCCGCGCCTCTTTCACGCGAAGCCAAGCATCGGTCGGATCAGCTGGTCCAGCAGGTCTCACACGCAACTCTTCGCAGGCTTCATGCACCCAACTCAGACGATTCAGTTCGTTAAGGCGTTTTTCAAGATTGTCCTGAATATCGAAAAGATGTTCGACGTCGGTAGCGGCATATGTTTTTTGATCAGCCGTCAATGGTCGTCGAAGCCAATCGGTAAGTCGATCACCCTTTGAGATGCTCACCTTCAACTCACTCAAAATGAGCGATGACAATGAGGGCGTGGACATCCCAATAAATCCGGCGGCTATCTGAGTATCAAACATGCGTCTAGGGGCCGAACCACATGCGTGATTGAGTACTTCGAGGTCTTGTTGTGCGGCATGCAAAACGCACAGAGAATCTGAAGCAAAGAGATCGGCAAATAGAGCAAGATTGACAACAACAGGATCGATCAAAAAAATCTTGGTGTTGTACTTAATCTGGATCAGCGCTAGTTGTGGAAAGTATGTTCGCTCGCGATGAAACTCAGTATCCATTGCATAGCGGTCGCAACCTGCTATTTCTCGAAGCAGCGATTGCAACTCACTATCAGAATCGATCCAAGTGATGTTCATAGACGCAATTTGGTTGACGATGATTAAGTATTAGGACTGTTGGCCGGTTGTCACCGGGTTTCCGAGAGCGATCCAGCCAGCCGTACCACCAATAATGTTGACAACATTGGTAATGCCTTGATCATGCAAAAATTCGCAAGCACGCATGCTTCTACCGCCAGAGTGGCAAATGACAAAAACGTCTTTATCTGAACGAAATGGATCCATGTTGGTTGGAACAGTGCCCAGTGGAATAAGAGTTGCGCCGGACACATGACCTGACACATATTCGTCAGTCTCCCGTACATCAATTATTTGAGCACCCGCAATCAAAGCAATTTTCAATTCCTCAATGGTAATTTCTCGTACTGACACGAACAAGCCTTTCGTTGCTGGTGCTAAATAGTACCTTGGTTAGGCAGTTCGGAAACTGTATTGATATTGCGCACAGAAGCCGCATCGAATTCAACTTTCGAAATTTTCAAATCGGACACCGCACCGTGAACAGATCGCACACCGCGCTCGTACTCATTGCGAAGTATTGATAGGCATGGTTCTTTACGCCAAATAGAGAGCAACCAGTGTGTTCTTGATGCACTTGAGTCACCAACGACCACTACGGCATCGGATCCAGACTCTCCCATCTTCTTGAGCAGTGCTGCAAAATTGTCCGCCGAGAAAAATGGTGTGTCATTTGGTGCAAAAGCCACGAGAGAGCTTGTGGTGCTTTCCATTGCATCGATGATTGCCGCCAATGGTCCATTGCTTTCTCTTGCGCCAATTACAGATTCAAGACCTAATTGGATACTGGTTTTTTCATCAGCGCCGACAAGTTTCGCTGTGCTCCCAAATGCTGATTGCAGATTATTTGCAACTACCGAAGCCATGTATTGATCGCCGAGTAGAGCGAGAGACTTATTCTTTCCGAAGCGAGTGCTTTTGCCACCAGCAAGAATGAAACAACTACAAGATTCAGTCACGCAACTGATGCTAGAAGGTGTGTGAAGGATCGAGCTGCAATAAGAATTGTTCGCATCGATCAGCCTCCGTATTGTCACCGATCAATCGAGAGGTCTTCGCAAGTCCACTGAGACACTTTAAAAATCCTCGATTGGGAATATGCGACCAACGAACATATCCGGAACCTTTCCAGCCGTTGCCGCGCAACGAGTCCAAGCCGCGGTGGTATCCAACCCTGTACGCCATGTACGAATCCATCGTGTCGCGCCCAAGCGCACCCAACCAAGCCCATCCTTCGAGATATGTGGGGTTTGATGCGACAACTAATACGACGGCAGCACGCCGATCACGGTCGCTCTGACTTAACGCTGCATCAAGCGCCGATGTCAACTGAAGTGCAACCTCGGGTAAACACATGTCGGCAGGCCCCACTCCTGACAAATTCACACTCGCGCTCATATGTTCAGCCTAGGGTCGAGCTCATGCAAGAATACGAAGATGAATTTATTTAACTTGAACGCCGATCTAGCTAAAAATCTTTCGGTAGGCGCCATCGTCTCTTCGGTCGTCGTTTTGTTAATTGCTTTAAAATTTGCCTCGTCACTCATCACCAAACTGCTGTTAGTCGGCATTTGTTGCGCAGTTGGCTATATCGGTTTCACTCAGCGCGACAGTCTCAACGCCTGTATTGAAGTTGTCACTGCTCAGGCTGCGAGTGGGGAGCCAATTGAAATGACCTGCAAGTTGCTTGGTCAAGATGTGCGAGTGCAACTGCCCTCGCTACCATCACAGGGATGAGCGACTCGGCACCCATCGCTACCCTGCTGGCACAGCTAGACGCCTCGCCAACCGCGCATCACGTTGTTGGGTGGTGGCGTAAACACCTCACCAATGCCGGATTTTCAGATTGCTCGCTGCTCGGCACCTTGTCTGCAGAAAAAGGTTTTGTCTGTAGAGGCGGCGCAATTATTGCCTGGAGAATTCCTGAAAAATCTTTGCACAACGGTTTTCGCATCGTAGGAGCACACAGCGACTCACCCGGACTACACATAAAGCCGCAACCAAACAAACAGCACGCAAACATGTCATTGCTCGGTGTAGAAGTTTACGGCGGACCATTGCTGAACTCGTGGCTCGACCGGGATCTTGGAATTGCAGGTCACGTTGTCTTGCAAGATGGTTCATTACATCTGTTTACGAGCGATACTCCGGTAGCTCGCATTTCGCAACTAGCCATTCACCTGGATCGAGACGTGAACGACAAGGGTCTTGTACTCGATCGCCATCAGCATCTCAATGCAATGTGGCTAACTTCGGATGGCGGCCAAGATTTTGATCAATGGTTGGCCAATACGTGCGGCGTGATCCAGTCCGACATTCGAGCAAGCTCTGCTCAATTATTTGATACGCAAAATGCATCGCTCATAGGCGCTGACAATTCATTGATCGCGTCTGCAAGAATTGACAATCAGGCTTCGTGTTGGGCTGCAATGACGGCATTGATTGAACAAAGTGACACGACATCACCAAGTGTCGTTGCGCTTTTTGATCACGAGGAGGTCGGATCATCCTCTGCAACGGGTGCTGCAGGACCCCTGCTCGAACATGTTCTCGAGCGGCTGTGCATCACCGAAGACCTCTCTCGGCAGGATTTCATTAATGTTTTGGCCAAATCGCACTGCGTTTCGGCCGATAATGCACACGCTGTCCACCACAACTACCCCGAACGACATGACTCCAACCATTCTCCGCTCATCAATCAAGGCGTGGTGATCAAATCCAATGTTGGTCAGCGATACGCCACGAGTGCTACTTCAATTGCAGCATTTATCGATGCTTGCGCCAACGCCAATGTGCCAATTCAACACTTCGCATCGCGCAATAACATCGCCTGCGGCTCAACAATTGGTCCGATAACTGCTACCCGATTAGGAATCGACACCATCGACGTCGGCATTCCACAGTTGTCTATGCACTCTGCTCGCGAAGTGTGCGGATCACAAGATCCGATTTATCTGCGAGACGCACTTCGTTACTATTTTGCTCGCTAGTCGAGTATTTTGAATGCCCGATCGAACACAGTCTGCAAGGATGCCTGCAGTTCCGAGGTGAATGCGCTCATCATCTCGCGCGTAGCCCGTGCGCCATTCAAATCTTTTGGATAAATTGCATCACCAACAACTGCTACGCACTTTTTTGGGCGGGGCAACTTGGAACCAGGGGGCCAAATCTCTTCCGAACCAGCGATGCCAACAGGAATAATTGGAACACCTGTTTTGTAAGCGATGAATGCTGCACCATCAAACAATGGCTCGATGATTCGTCCGTGATGACGTGTGCCCTCAGGGAACAGCACGAGCGGATCTCCACGTTCCAACACGGCGATGCAACGCCTTAAGGCTTCAAGATCTGCAGAACCACGGGTTACAGGAAAAGTACCCAACATCGTGAGAAATTTACCGATTGGCTTTATCTTCCACATCGAATCTTTACCCATGTACATCAACCGTCGCCGGGTGGTTGCAGCGGCGACTGGAATATCAAGGGTGGAGCGATGACTAGGAGCCAGAATAAAAGTGCCCGTCTTTGGAATCTTGTGCGCGTCAACTATTCGAAGACGCAAATACAATCGACATATCCCGATCACAATGAATCGAACACTGAGATAAAAAATCTTATTTCCGAGAGACTTTTTAACGAGCTTTGTTGTTACATCAGCCATTGAATATCCCAACAATTTGACTAACTACATCTCCTATGGTGCGATCACTCGTATCGACAACTATCGCATTTTCAGATTCTCGCAATGGGCTATCAACGCGAGTTGAATCTTTATAGTCGCGTTCAGCGATATCGCGCGCGATTTGCTCCACGTCACCACCAATTTGGGCAACACGCCGCTGTGCCCGAACTAGCGGGCTGGCTGTGAGATAAACCTTAAGTCGGGCATCGGGAAACACGACCGTAGCGATGTCGCGACCTTCAACAACACCTCCACCTCGTTCCGCAACCCATATTCTTTGCCTTTCGCGAAGTTCGCGGCGCACATCAGAATTTGCTGCCACAGAGCTCACCGCTCGAGTAACAGACGCCCCACGAATGTCGATAGTGGCATCAACTCCGTCTACGAGAAGTCCTTCATCTGAAATGTCTAAGACAGTCGTAACTGCGAGTTGTGCAACAGCTGCTTCATCACCCGGATCGATTCCTTTGCGAAGAGCAGCATATGTGATGCCGCGGTACATCGCCCCAGTATCGAGATATGGAAGGAGTAAAACGCGGGCCAACTCTCTTGCAATAGTTGACTTTCCAGCGCCTGCTGGTCCGTCAATAGCGACCACGTTGACGCTTGGTGCTATTACCAACTCGTGTCCCGTGGACGACCTTCTTCATAACCAGATGCGCTCTGAATGCCGACAACTGCGCGATCGGCAAACTCAGGTATTGTTCGCGCGCCCGCATAGGTGCAAGACGACCGCACACCAGCGACAATTTGATCAATAATGTCTTCGACACTTGGTCTTTCCGGATCGAGATACATCCGAGATGTACTAATTCCCTCTTCAAACAATTCTTTTCGCGCACGATCAAGTGCAGTTTCACTACGTGTTCGGTTACGAACGGCTCTGTTTGAAGCCATGCCGAAACTTTCTTTAAACAGTCGACCATCGGAATCTCGAAGTGTGTCGGCGGCGCTTTCATATGTGCCCGCAAGTAGCGAACCAAACATCACATTGGAAGCACCAGCGGCAAGACCCAACGCCACATCGCGCGGGTAACGCACTCCTCCATCGGCCCAAATGTGTTTGCCGAGGCGAGCGGATTCTGCTGAACATTCCAACACAGCCGAAAATTGTGGGCGACCTACACCTGTCATCATGCGAGTCGTACACATGGCACCTGGTCCAACACCAACCTTGACGATGTCTGCTCCTGCCTCAATAAGTTGACGCGTTCCTGATGCGGTAACAACGTTGCCGGCCACAACTGGCAAGGTGCCAACTGCCCCACGTACTTGTGCAACTGCCTGCAGCATGCGTTCTTGATGGCCGTGAGCGGTGTCCACCACGAGCACATCGACACCCATTTTTGCTAGAGCCTTTGCACGAACATCCGGCTCGCTATTAATTCCAACTGCGACACCAATCATCAATCGACCCTGCTTGTCGAGTGCTGGTTGATAGATCGTGGAGCGCAATGTTCCCTTACGAGTTACACACCCAACGAGTCGTCCTGCATCGTCAATCACCGGTGCAAATGTGATGCGCAATTCGGTCATCTCATTAAACATCTCTTCGGCAGTCAGCGTAGAACTGAGTGAAATCAAGTCACGACTCATCGACGTGTGCAATTGACTAAACCGATCGAAACCGGCAGCATCGTGCTCGGTAAAAATGCCGGCTGGTCGTCCGTCGTCATCCATCACGATCACCGCTCCATGGGCGCGCTTATGAATCAGGCTTAGAGCCTCGCCGACTGTTCCGTCGCCAGGCATCGTGATTGGCGTTTCGAAAACCGTGTGACGGGTTTTTACAAAATCAACAACTGTTTGCACCACATCAAGCGGGATATCTTGCGGCAACACCACGAGACCACCACGACGTGCGACAGTCTCTGCCATACGTCTTCCAGCGATGGCAGTCATATTAGAAACTACGACCGGAATTGTCGTTCCAAGACCGTCGGGCGTTGCAAGATCGACACTCTGTCGCGACTGAATGCTAGACATGCTCGGCACCATAAAGACATCGTTATATGTCAGATCAAACGTTGGTGCTTCGTTGAGAAATTGCATGTCAACCTGTCTCCAAATCTGGCCTGTAAAGCCAAGTAATACTACTGCATCCCGCGCTTGTATTCTTCAAAATTTTGTACAGTTCAAGGGTCATGAGTACACCGTCTCGTACTACTCCCTCGTGCAACATAGCCCGAGCATCTGATGCTTCAACATTGAGTCTTGCCGTACAAACTCTTGCCAATGGCGGTCTCGTTGCCATCCCTACAGAAACCGTTTACGGTCTCAGTGCAGCAATCAACAACGAAGTAGCCATCGCCAAGATATTTGTGGTCAAGGGTCGACCGCACAATCATCCACTCATCGTGCATCTAGCCGACATTGATCAGTTGCATTTGGTAGCTCACAACATTCATCCCGATGCGATCAATCTTGCTCGTGCTTGCTGGCCCGGGCCACTCACACTTCTACTGGAACGTAGCGAAAATGTATCCTTGAGTATCACCGGAGGTCGTGACACCGTCGCTGTACGCATTCCAGACAATGCATTCACCCGACAACTGATCATTAATCTCGGTTCTCCAATTGCTGCGCCATCGGCAAACCGCTTCGGCAAAGTCAGCCCCACAACAGCACAACATGTCTGTGACGATCTGCAGAGTGATGTCGATCTCATTGTTGACGACGGTGCCTCTTCTGTTGGCGTCGAATCAACAATTGTTGATTTCACAGTGTCGCCCCCACAACTCTTGCGACCTGGTGGCATTCCCTTAGAGGACATCGAAATGATTTTGGGATACCCCGTTCAAGGCACTGACGGCATCAGTCGTGCTTCGGGAATGTTGCAAAATCACTACCAACCAGCATGCAAAGTATTCTTGGTCCACACCGACAATGAAGCTCAGCAACTCATAGACACATTGGTAATTCAAAACAATCGGATTCGGATTTTGAATCGCTGCGACAATCTTCCCCTGTATGCCACATTGTTGTACAGCGATCTTCGTCAAGCCGATGCAGACCAAATTCAAGCTCTGATAGCTGTTTTGCCCGAAAATACTGGACTTGGGGCCGCAATTCGCGACAGACTGACCAAAGCGGCTGGCTCAGAACCGCCATTGCCAGCATCTTGATATCCCCGTAGGCTTACAAGTCCTAACCCAGGCAGGCACCCCGCCTTCCGGCTTTTAGGGGGAGAAAAACACATGAAGAAATCAAACATGAAGCGCTTCGGTGCTCTTGTTGTGGGTCTCAGCTTTGTTGCTGTTTCCTGTGGCAGCAGCGACGATGCCGCAACAGACACCACAGTGGCAACAGAAGCTACCGCTGGTGGCGACTTGGAAGGCATGAAGGGCACAATGCCACTCGTAGAGCTTTCCGCTGAGTTCAAAGATGGCGTTAACGCTTTCTGGACCGCAGCAGGCAACGAAGCACTCGTTGACTACTCGTACACCGCAGAAGCATTCGACGCTGTGATGTTGATCGCTCTTGCAGCAGAAACAGCAAAGACCGACGGCAGCGCACTTGCTGACTCGATCATCACTGTTTCACGTGACGGCGAGAAGTGCACAACCTTCGATGCTTGTATCGCTCTTGTAAAAGCAGGAACAGACATTGACTACGACGGCGCTTCTGGTCCAAACACGATGAACGGCAACGGCGAGCCAATCGAGGCTTCCTACGGCGTTTTGACTTTTGATGCAACGAACCGTTTTGACTACGCAAATGCCACATTCATTCCGGCATCTGCTCCAGAGTCAGACTATGTCGATGCACAAAAGACGACCGTTACCCGCAAGGGCGATGGACAGTTAAAAATCGGAACAATGCTTCCAGAAACTGGCAACCTTGCATTCCTTGGTGCACCAGAATTTGCAGGCGTTGAGTACGCATTGAGCTTGATCAATGCTGCTGGTGGCGTACTTGGTAAAGAAGTTCTTTACAGCCAAGGCGACTCTGGTGACAACTCAACAGACACAGCATCAACCACGGTTGATCGTCTCTTGAGCGAGAATGTTGACGCCATCATCGGTGCAGCATCGTCCGGCGTTTCGTTGAAAGTGATCGACAAGATCACTCAGGCAGGCGTTGTTCAGTTCAGCCCAGCAAACACATCAGATGCATTGTCAACTTATGCTGACAGCGCTTTGTACTTCCGTAACGCACCACCAGACACCCTTCAGGGTGCGGTGCTTGCAGGTTTGATTGCAGGAGATGGCAACGCTTCGGTGTACATCTTGGCTCTTGACGATGCATACGGCACAGGACTTGCAGCATCGATCGGCAAGAATCTTGAAGCAGCGGGCGTAACCGTCCTCGGCACCAAGATCTACGATCCAGCTGCAGTGTCATTTGATGCTGAAGTTGCAGAAGTTGTTGCTGCTAACCCAGACGCAATCATGCTCGTAACTTTCGACGAAGGCTCACGTATCTTGCGCACCATGGTGGAGCAAGGCATTGGACCAAAAGTCAAGAAGGTCTACGGTTGTGACGGCAACATGGGTAACGCACTCGGCGAGAACTTTGACGCTGGTAAGTAACTCATAGTTCTTCAGAACTAGTTGATTGGGCCCCGGGCACACGCCCGGGGCCTTTTCATTTCTCCTATCGAGTTTCAGCCACCAGTGGCTTTGGCCAGTGTGCCCAGGTACAGCTTGATTACGTTCGGGTCCTCGAGCAACGCTCGACCTGTCCCCGTGTACGCATTGCGACCTTGGTCGAGCACATATGCCCTGTCAACAACTTGCAAACAACGCCGCGCATTCTGCTCAACCATCAAGATTGCAATTCCTTCAGCATTGATTCGCTTGCATTGTATGAATACTTCATCTTGCAACACAGGCGACAAACCAGCAGATGGCTCATCCAGTAGAAGCAGCTTTGGTTCCATCATCAGTGCTCGTCCCATCGCAACCATCTGGCGTTCTCCGCCTGACAACGAACCTGCTTTTTGAGTTGCACGCTCACCGAGCTTTGGAAACAACGTGGTCACGTAATCGAAACGCTCGTTGAATACTTCTGGCTTGATGAAGCAACCCATTTCCAGGTTTTCTGCAACAGTCAAACTCTGAAACACATTTTGGGTTTGCGGAACATAGCCAACGCCACGCTCGACGAGTTGGTGAGCCTGCAGACCTGTGATGTTCTCGCCCAGAAAACTTGATGTTCCAGAACGAACAGCACACTGTCCGAGAATTGCTTTGAGCACGGTTGATTTGCCAGCGCCGTTGGGTCCGATAACGCCCACAAACTCGCCTTTGCCAACCTCAATATTGCAACCATTCAGGATATTGACTTCAGGAATGTATCCAGCCACTAGCTCATCAACAACAAGTACGCGATCGTCACTCATGACTTCTCCTCCATTAGCGACTTGCCTTGGTGACTACCCAAATATGCTTCGATCACTGCAGGATTGGATGAGATTTGTGCTGGTGTTCCCTCGGCAATCACTCGACCTTCAGCCATCACGATCACCCAGTCGGAAACATCATTGACCATGTCCATGTCGTGCTCAACGAACAATACCGTCATACCGTCATCGCGCAGACCGCGAATGTGCTCGAGCAAACTTTGCTTGAGTGCAGGGTTAACACCTGCCATTGGTTCGTCAAGCATCACCAAGCGAGGGTTCGTCATCAGTGCACGTGCCATCTCGAGAAGTTTGCGCTGACCACCAGACAACGTTCCGGCGTATTCGCCGCGCATGTGGTCGAGCTTGAATCGCTTCAGCAACTCGTCGGCACGCTGCTCGATGATCTGTTCTTGCTTGCGCCAGCGAAATGGAACTAACCCATTCCACCACTTTTCACCAACCTGATGCGTCGCTCCCAGTTTCATGTTTTCAATTACCGACATCTTTGTCAGGCTTTTTGTTAACTGGAAGGTGCGAATCATTCCCATTGCTGCTGTCTTGTGCGCAACTATCTTCTTCATGCTTAAACCATCAAATCGCCATTCGCCAGTGTCTGGAGTATCGAAACCAGTGAGCAAGTTAAACAGCGTTGTCTTTCCGGCACCATTCGGACCGATCAAAGCAGTAATTGAGCCACGCTGAACCTCAATGTGCTCGACATCCACTGCAACGACACCACCGAAATGCTTTTGTATTTTGTCCGCGAGCAAAATTGGGTCGGGTTTTGATACTCCCGGCATCGGCGAAACAGTCGCCAATGCGGCAATAGCACGGACTTTTGCATCAGAGACTTTGATTTCAGCGGGCATCTAGAGCCATCTCTTTACGGTTTCCAAAAATACCCTGTGGGCGAAAAGTCATCAATAGCATCAGGCCTACACCGATCAACATGTAGTTGATTGCTCCAACCTGGATCTTTTGCATCACTGTCACTCCAAAGATTTTGAGCGGTTCATCCTTAGTCAATTCGCGCAAGAAGTTATCGCTGAATACAAAGATTCCCCAGAAGAGCATTGATCCAACGATCGATCCAGAAACTTTTGCAACTCCACCAAGCACTAGTGCTGTCAAAATATAGAACGTTACGTCACGGCTGTAGTTGTCGGGCTGCACAGAACCGCGGTCGAGTGCAAAAACCACGCCGCTAAACATGCCGATGAGTCCACCGATTATGAGCGATTGCATTTTGTAGCTATACACACTTTTGCCAAGACTTCGTACGGCGTCTTCGTCTTCGCGAATTGCTTTGATAACGCGACCCCATGGGCTGCGCATCAACATATAAACAAGCGTCCCGAAGATCGCAACAAGTAACCAACCAACCAACAGGGTCCATACCGTGTAACCGCTGTATTGGAAAGGCCTAATTCCGTACTGAGCGCCAGGATCAAATGGGCTCAATTCGCGAAACTGCAAACTGAAGCCATTGATGCCGTCACTGCCACCGAAATATTGTTTGAAGCGCACCGATCGCACGATCAAGCGCACCATTTCTGCCAAGGCGATGGTGACAATTGCCAAGTAATCGGCGCGCAATCTCAGCGTCGGAATACCTACGAGCAACGCCAACACAATCACAAAACCCATTCCAATTGGTATACCCCACCACATTCCGATACCAAAATATTTGGATGTCATTCCGATTCCGTATGCGCCACAAGCCATGAATGCAGCCTGACCAAAGTTGAGCAAACCGGTGTATCCAAATTGCACATTGAGACCAATTGCTGCAAGAGCGAAGTATGCGGCATCAACGCCCGTCAATGCCTTGCACGTGTTTTGAATAATGTTTATCCAGTCCATGTGTTAACCAACCCTCTGCTTCCGGCCCAGTATGCCCTGCGGCCTCAACACCAACACGATGATCAGGATCAACAGAGCGGGCGCATTTTTTAGTTCTGCTGGAACAACGAGTGAAGCCATTTCGACAAAAATGCCAACCAAAACACCGCCCACCAACGCACCAAACGCCGAGCCCAGCCCACCCAATGTGATTGCTGCAAACATCAAAAAGACCAGTCGCGAACCCATCTCGAAACCGACCTGCTCATCAAGCCCGCGAAATATTCCACCAAGAGCAGCAAGTGCTCCACCTGCAAACCAAACGATACGAATAATGCGCTGCGTATCGATACCGGTTGATGACGCCAACGTTGGGTTGTCGGACACTGCGCGAATCGCTTTACCTGTGCGCGATTTTTGAATAAACAGTGCAACTGCTACGAGCACCAATAGAGAAAGAATCGCAGTGGTGAGATCACGCGGCGTAATTGAGGTTGGCCCAAGACGCATCACCGTTTGCGCACTGTAGTCATTGAGTGGTTTCGTGCGACCACCAAATTGATAGAGATACATGTTCCGTAGCACGATTGACAAGCCAACAGAGACAACCAATTGGGAAATGAGACCAACGCCTCGCTTGCGAAGTTTTCCAAAAATAAATACGTTCAACGCAAGCCCAAACAACCCACCAAGAGCCACGACGATCGGCGCCGAAATCAATAGTGGGATGCCCATCGTTACGTTGAGTAAAAACGCCATCAATCCACCGAAGGTGACCATCTCTCCGTGCGCAAAGTTGGTCAGTCCGGTTGTGCCAAAAATGAGTGAAAGACCAACCGCGCACATGGCAATAACCAATCCAAGTCGCAGCCCATCAGCGCCACGTTGAATCATTCGATTGAGGAGTGTTTGCGTTGACGTGTTTGACGAACCAGTAAAAAAAGTAGCGCGTTTGACAGTGGTTGTGAAATCGTCTTTATTGACGATCGAAACTGATTTGGCCGAATCAATCATGGTGAAACCATTGGGCAAAGTCGTGGTATCCAACGTAACGACGTAATTGTCACGCGCAACAATTGGAAACGAAATCAAACCTGCATCATCGGTGACTCCCGTGCCGATCAAGGATCCAGCGGGTGTTGTTACCGTGATCGTGACACCAGCGACGGGCTGTTTCTGAGAGACGCCAGCATCAACAGTTTGGTTTTGTACCGATGCAATGATCGATAAGCCGTCTTCTGCTGAAGCCACATTGGCGCTAGAGCCAAAAAGCACCAGAGATCCTGCAACTACGGCACAGGCACGAACAATGCGATATGTCCGCTTTCCAGCACCAGCAACTACCACAACGGTTTCTCCCCTAGATCAAGTTCCTCAAGTCAATCACAATTGAGCCACTTTCGGGCACTTAATGCCGTGCCGCGATCCACAGCCGAAGCACACTGATCCACACAGCAACAGCGAATGCCACATGGACTGCGACTAATTGCGCAGGCACACCAGCAAAGTATTGGAGATAACCCAAACCCCCCTGAGCCACGGCCATAAACAGGAAAATCTCCAATTTCGCCCTGAGCCGAATCCATTCTGAGGTGTTTTTGCGAATCTGAGTGATAAATATCAACGTCGCAACGACGCAGAACAGGACTGTCGCGCTGTGAATGCGCGTAATCGACTTCAAATCAAATGTCAGTCGAATTGCGTTCTCATCTCCTGCATGTGGGCCAGAACCGGTTACCAATGTGCCCAAAACAATTGCCAAGCCACACAGACCAAGAATGAGATCTGCCAATCTCCTCGTCATTTGTCGAGTTGGCACTACTGGATCGCTGACTGAAAAGTCGCCCAAGACGTTTGTTGCGCCAGCGTGTTCAACTAAAAACACAGCGGTAGTAACCAGTGCTAGAGAAACTAGAAAATGGGCCATATTTGACCACGGATTCAGACCAGTCAAAACAACAACTGCCCCAAGGATCACCTGCGCCAATACTCCAATCACCAGACCGCTCGAGAGCCAAATCAGCGATTTCCTTCGTGGAGTTACAAAGATTGAGCCCAAAACGGCTGCAATAACTGCTGCGCTGACGATGCCGGTGAATAAACGATTGATTTGTTCGATGGCCGCATGCCCAGTGGAAACGTCAACGAATTTAGTGCTACTGCACTGAGGCCAATCCGCGCATCCAAGACCGGACCCAGTGAGGCGCACCAGCGATCCGGTGATGATGATCGCGTAGAGAGACACCAGCGAAACCCTCGAAATTGCCAAAAAGGACTGTTGGGAGAGTTGTCTTGGAGGCACAACTGCACTGTATCCAGGGACTCACCGACCCTCAGAACCCACTATTGGTGGTTTCTGGCTCACATACCTACAGATATTACCACTCATAGTGGCTAGTTGGATATTTTCTGTGGTTTTTTACTCAAGTTTGGTCTGTTCTGACCGATCCCTAATGCGGAACTCACACCGCAAGCAAGTCAAGGGAGCACAACATGAACGGATCAATTTTTCGCAAGGCAATCGCAATCGGCATTCTGTCGAGCACATTTGGCATCGCCAG
>WLKU01000002.1 GCA_009701105.1 Actinomycetota bacterium
CGAATGAGCGAGTTGAGTTCGGTTTCGGCAGTTGCATAACGGGTCGAGAGTCTGCGAAGGGCCGATGGCTCGTAATGACCGAAGTGATACACGCGCATGTTTTCGAAACCGGGCTGACTGCGACGCTTTTGAATGAACGCAATGACGTCAAGAAGTGCTTGACGCTCTTCTTCAGGGGTGTGCGCCCAGATCTCGTGGTACTTGAGCGTGCCGTCGGCTTCTTTCCATGAGAAGCCGTGCAGGTATTCGAGACCTTCATCGCCGCGATACGGGTGTCCTTCGATGTCGTAAAAAAGATCGCCAGGGTTTGGCGTTGGCAACATATTGAAGCCGCGGAAGTCTTTGATGGGCAAAATGAATTCGGTTTCGGGCAACGCAGCAGGGTTAGCTTTCTTTGCCTCGCGAGTGTTGTATTGCAGTTGTGCTTGGCGTCGCAGGCGATGCAATGTTTCGTCTTCAAACTCGGGCACGCTCAAGTCGTCGGGGCTTGTAGCCAACTGGGCGAGTGTGGTGATGCCGTGCGACACGAGTGTTTCGCGATGTCCGTTGAGCAAGCCCGCTACATACGACAAGTGATCTCGCTCGCGCCACCACTGTGCGCAGTCTTTGTTCCAGCGACACATGTTGCAGTTTTCTACGGGCACTGGCTCCGATGGTCCTTCGAACTTGTCGATCACGGCTTGCTGCAAATTCTTTTTCACGTGTCGGAAATATGCGGATACTTCGGAGAGCCGAATGGTGACTTTGCCTTCTTTGGCAGAGCCGGTGACGACGTGGATGAACTCGGGTTCGGTGCCTTGCAACTTGGTGAGCTGTTCGGCATATGAGCACAGCTGCAACACGGCATTTACTTTGGCGATGCGCGCAAGCTTGGTGTCTTCTGGTTCAAACGAATAGTTGCCAAGCAGCGAAACGACGTCGGTGGGTACCAAAAAGTCGGCGCGTCCAACCCAAGCAATGCCGCCGTCTTCGCTAAAGAATGTTGGCTGATACAGCGCATTGGGGCCGTCGGACAAACTTTGTGCGGTGAGTGCAGCGCGGTCGCGCAATGCGGCAACCGAATATGGCGCGTCCATGTCGCGGTCGATATCGAGGTTAACGATGGTGCGATTGACAGCGGCGAGTTGTTCGCTCAGAGCGGTAAAGTATGTGGCTTCGTGTTCGGCACCGTATTGCTGCAAAATCTTGGTGAGTTCGTCGTCATTTTTTGACGGCCGTGCTCCGCCATAAAGCGAGTGATAGTTGAGCCACGAGAGGTGCTTGCAAGCCAGGTGATTAGCCAAGTCGGTAGGGCTGAGAACGACGTTGGATTCAAGCTTTTGCATTACAGGGAAACCTACTAGAGGGGTGTTCTACGGAATGTTTTTGAGAGTCATCACCACATTCAATGGCGGCCACATCCACATTGCTGGTCATCAACCAAGAATCGAGGAGACATGAATAAAGTAATAAAAATATATATAGCGAATACGCTATATAGTCAAGATATGAACTCTGGGTCGATATTGCGTGATGCCCGCATCCAGAGTGGTCTGTCTCAAGTCGAGCTTGGTCGTCGAGCTGGCCTGAAGCAATCGGTTATCAGCGACTACGAGCGTGCTGTGCGCGAGCCGGGTGCCGATGTATTCATACATCTACTCGAGCTGCTTGGCTTAACTTTGAATTTTGAGCGTAAACGTTCGATCAAGGTTGCCAAGATTCCAGAGTCACAACTTGGTCGATTGCTACTCCGTAATCGAAGCCAAGTTATTCGAATTGCAAAAGATGCAGGAATGACCAATGTCAGAGTGTTTGGGAGCGTTGCCACAGGAACAACCAAAAAGCGAAGCGATATCGATTTGCTGGTTGATCTAGGTAAAAACACTGGACTTGTCGAATTGGTCGATGCAAACCAATCAATGAGCCTGCTCCTGGGAGTAAAAGTAGATCTTGTTTCGGCTGCGCAACTCAAACCTCGTGTTCGAGATCAAGTACTGCGCGAAGCAATAGTGCTTTGATTCGGCTTCTTAAGGGGTGAGCAGGGAGGCTGGGCGTGTTGGCGCAACCAAGAATGCCTTCACGTGCAAAGCATCAACCGTCCTTAACAACTTTGCAGCAAGCGGAGTGAGCCGCACATCGGTCATCTCGCGCAATTGCATCTCAATCGGTACGCCACGTGTCATGCCAGTGAGGTCAAGAGCTTCACTTCCTTCGAGTGCCAATCCCATCGAAACGACGTCGTATGTTTTGACTAACAAGTTTTCGCTCAACACCACGTCGTCGTGAACGACCCATCCGGCAGGAACTTTGACCAACCATCTGCGCGACAAGCGATGCAATCGCACAGGTAATTGCCACAACAACCCGAGTGAGAGCACAACACCAACGCCACCTAGTACATATCGTTCAGATGCCAGCATCAGTGGTGTTATGCAAACCACGACCGCCATTACGCCCCAACCAAGAATGAGCGGCATCACGATGGGGGCGGGCACGCGCAACAAGTAACGGCGTTCGTCGCCGTATGCGCCGGCCTGCACATGTATCGAGCCGTAGTCAGATGTGTATATAAGGACGAAGGCGACGAGTGCGCACGCGGCCCCGATGACATTGCCAACACCAAATGAGCTGTCGGGCAAACCGACCAGTAAGTGCGCCACTACTACTGGCACGATGCAACGAGCGGTGGTGAGCGAAATGGGGTGGTGCAACCAGGTAGCCAAGGCAACGAGAGCCCACAGCAACCACAGCTCGACACTCATGGTGGTGCGCAGAACCTGTGAGTGAGACGACATCGTGTCGGTGAGATTGTTGGGCAACAGCGCCGCAACCAACCACATCACCCGAACTGGCCAGGCAAGTTTTGCCAACAATGTGCGAATCACGCCACCGAGCCTAGAGGTCAAGGTGGGTTCGCAAATAATAGACCTCGCCGCATTTTGGGTATGCGCTCATCGCGCGATCTGTCGTTAGTCGAGAAGTGCTACAGCTTCGGCGACGGCCTCGAAGGACAATTCTGCCCATTCCAATGCTGCGTCGGCCTGATCGAGACATCCTTCAATAAAAAGCATCTCTTCAGCTGTATATGTTTGTGCATCCACAGTGTTGACGATACCCGTATTGCGCATAGATGGGTATAACACAGCCCGCAAGTAATGTTGTCAGCATGGCTGCGAGCGCAAAACCCACCAAAAGCGAGATCGCCCGCGCAGCACACCTTCGCGACACGCTCAATCAACACAACGAGCGTTATTTCACTCACGACTCACCCGATGTCAGTGATGCCGAATATGACGAACTCAAGCGTGAGCTCATTGCGCTCGAAGCAAAACATCCGAGCCTGATCACCCTCGATTCACCAACTGCCCAAGTTGGTGCGCCAACCCTCACCACGTTTGCTCCGGTGACCCACCGTGCACCAATGACCAGTCTTGATAATGCAATGGATATTGATGAGTTGCGCGCATGGGGTGATCGTGCGGCCAAGGGTCTCGACAATGCGAAGCCAATGCAGCTGATCTGCGAACTCAAGATAGACGGTCTGGCAATGAGTATCCGATACGAAAACGGAATACTCGTGCAAGCCGCCACGCGTGGCGATGGCAAGGTGGGCGAAGACGTCACCGAAAACATCAAGACCATTTCCGTTATTCCAAAACAACTTGTTGCCCCAAAGGGCACATCAATACCTCAAGTGCTCGAAGTGCGCGGCGAGGTCTATATGCCCATCAACGCGTTTCAACAATTCAAAGCCGACAAAGAGCGTGAGAACGAGCAGCGCATTGCGCAAGGCAAGAAGCCAGATGCAGTGCCAGCCAACCCGCGTAATGCTGGTGCTGGAAGTCTGCGTCAGAAAGATCCATCAGTTACTCAGTCGCGCAAGCTCGCATTCTTTGCCTACCAACTTGGCGAAACACAGGGCATGCCTGCGCTCACGAGTCATCACGACACGCTCAACTATCTCAAACAACTTGGGTTTCCTATTAACCCCGAGCACAAACTTGTCGACACACTCGAGCAAGCCGAAGCATTTTGTGCCAACGCAGAAGCCAACCGCCACAACCTCGATTACGAGATCGATGGGGCGGTAGTCAAACTCGACGACCTTGCTCAACGCGAGCAACTTGGCTTCACATCACGCGCACCACGTTGGGCCATTGCGTTCAAGTTTGCGCCTGAAGAACGCAACACCATCCTCAACGACATCCAGGTTTCTATTGGTCGCACCGGCCGCGCCACACCGTTTGCCGTGCTGCAACCCGTTGTTGTTGCCGGCTCCACCGTGGGCATGGCCACCCTGCACAACCGCGAGCAGGTGCAACTCAAAGACGTTCGCCCAGGCGACACCGTGGTCGTGCGCAAGGCAGGCGATGTCATCCCCGAAGTTGTTGGCCCAGTGCTCGACAAGCGTCCAAAGAATTCCAAGCCATGGAAGTTTCCTGATACATGCCCGTGTGATCTCAAGTCAACACTCGTGCAGATTGAGGGCGAGTCAGACACGCGCTGCGTAGAGCCATCGTGCCCTTTTCAACGCGACCAGCGCATCATTCACTTTGCTTCACGCGGCGGCATGGATATCGAAGGTCTCGGCGAAAAGACCGTGTTTGCATTATCCGACTTGCAACTCATTCAAGACGTCGGCGATCTCTACAGCCTCACGCAAGAACAGCTATTACAGATCGAGGGCTTCGGAGAACTCAGCGCCACCAACCTGTTGCAAGCACTCGAGAAATCTAAGTCAAAGCCATTACCCAAGTTGCTCACTGCACTCGGAATCAAACACCTCGGCCCTGCAGCATCAGAATCATTAGCCAAAACATTTGGCAATCTCGACAACATCGTCACAGCAACAGAAGATCAACTGAGCACCATCGATGGCGTCGGCCCATCAATTGCACAATCCATCATCAACTGGTGTAACCAAAAGCAAAACAAAGCCATCATCACAAAGCTCAAAAAAGCAGGCGTCGACTTTGGCAATGTGCAGGTGTCGCAACTTGCTCAAACACTTCTCGGCAAAGCCATCGTGGTCACTGGCAGTGTCGAGGGCTTTACGAGAGAAGAAGCCGAAGCAGCGATCAAAGATCGTGGCGGCAAGTCACCAGGCTCGGTAAGTGCCAAAACCTATTGCGTAGTCGTGGGCACCGACCCCGGCGCATCAAAAGTGACAAAGGCCAACGAACTCAAGATTCCAATTATCGACGCAGCAAGGTTTCAACAGCTGCTCGACTCGGGGGCGATCTAACTAGAGCTGGGCGACATCTCGGCTGAAATGCCGTGCACTTTTTGGTCCCCAGGCTCTATCGGTATCTGCCGATTTACCATTGAGGTCAACAATAGAGACACACATGGGATCAAAATCATGCAATGTCATGTCGGTCATAACTGTATAGTCCAGACAGGAATCATTTGGACAGGGGCTTTTCGTAAATGATCAATAACGCAATAATTAGCGACATCAGTTGCGCCACTATTCAAGCGACACTTCCAGCACCAGTAGTTTTCGGTGATTGGATAATGACAACGCGGGAGTTTGTAGTCGTACGAGTAGTAACAAGCACGGGGCACGAAGGGTGGGCATTCACACTTACCAGAGATGGCTCCGTGGCAGAACAGATTAGAAAAACAATTGCAAAATTTTACATCGGCCAATCAGTCAGTGAGCGAGAACGTTTGTATCGCGTGGCGTCGCGCCGAAGCCTTGCTTCTCACTCTGCCGGAATCGGATTAAGAGCACTCTCAATTGTGGATCTAGCAGTTTGGGATGTTGCTGCAAAAATTGCTGACGTCTCGATTGCAAATCTTCTAGGAGGATCCAATCGGCCAATGCCCGCCACTGCAATCATCGGATATCCGCCAGCCCTGATGGGCCCCACTGAGATTGAAGCACAAGTACGCGATCTGGTTAATTCCGGATGGAATCGATTTAAGGCGCCAGTTGGTGCAACTCCAGAGATTTCTGCGGCGCGACTTCGAGCTGCAAGAAGAGCTGCGCCAGAATCGTGGATTGGTTGTGATGCGGCTTGGATTTATGACGACGTAGATTCTGCAGCTGAATTTGTCAACTCTATTGAAGATGTTGGACTCGGTTGGTTTGAAGACATCTTTCCACCTGGTAATGCTGGACTTGTTCGAGAGTTACGTGAACGCACATCAGTACGAATCGCGATGGGCGACGAGCAAGGCGGCAGTTATTATCCAGAGGCGCTAATACTTGCTAAAGCAGTAGATGTCATCCGAATCGACCTCACATGTATGGGTGGAATTACAGGGGGTCGTTTGATTATCGAACAATGTCTGAATGCTGGGGTGGAATTTGCGCCACATATGTTCGCCCATGTTCATAGTCAGGTTTTTTCTGCCTTAGGATTTGCCGATGTCCCAATTGAATGGGGAGTTCCGTGGACAGGTGTCGATCCGTATGCCGACAGTCTTAGGCAGCCAACTGTGAATGCTGGGAAAATGCAGGCCTTTGAAGAATGTCCAGGATTCGGGATTCTTATCGATAAGGAATGGGCCATGACTCAAGAAGTTAATGATCCGAGTGGAATTCTGCGGTAGACGTCCCAGAGACGAAGATTGTTTGGGTAACTGCAGCTCAGGTTGACTTTATGTGGTTTCGTTGGTTACTGTAAGCCTATAAATCAAACGATTGACTTAATCGCAATACTTTTCAAAGGGGGTCTTTAATTGTCAGACATTGATTCCACTTCGAGTATTCCGGCTGGTTATGCCTCAGATATTTTTGACCTATCAAGGCGCGTCGCAGTAGTTACAGGCGGTGGCAGCGGACTTGGCGAAGCGATTGCTATTGGATTTGCTCAAGCCGGGATGAGTGTCGTGCTTGCTGACATAAACATCGAAGGCGCGGAACGCGTATCTAAAATCATCGCCGATCAAGGTGGAGTTGCATGTGTCAAGGAACTTAATGTTGTCGATAAAGACTCTTGCGATCGGATTGCAGATGAAGTCCAAGCGGAATTTGGGTCAATTGATGTTTTGGTGAATAGTGCAGGGTCTGCATTTCGCTGTCCGGCTGAGGATTTTCCTGAGGACAAATTTGATTTCATTATAAATCTGAATATGAAAGGGACGTATCTCTGTTGCCAGTCTTTTGGTCGCAAAATGCTTGCTCAAGGCAAAGGAAGCATTATCAACATCGGGTCAATCGGTGGATTTAATGCGTATCCTTTGGCGAGTGCATATCTAGCTTCAAAGGGCGCGGTTGTTCAGATCACTCGAAGTCTCGCTTTGGAGTGGAGAACTCGTGGTGTGAGAGTCAATGGAATCGGACCAACTCTCATGGATTCGCCACTTACTAAGGCTGCGGGATCTTCTACATCTGTTACTGCAGATTTTATAAAGGCTCGGATGATCCGGCCTCGACTTGGTCAGCCAAGAGAGCTAATTGGTGCTGCGATATTTCTCGCGAGTGATGCTTCGGAGCTTGTTACGGGACATATGTTGATGTGTGATGACGGGTACTTGACGTCATGACCAGTGCACCAGCAATCACCCGAATTCGCTCAGCCCGGATCCTTTACGAGCTTGAAGTACCGATTGTCTATGGATCATGGGTAATGAAGCACAGGGAATTCGTCCTTATTCGGATTGATGCGGATGATGGGGCGAAAGGCTTTGCTTATTGTTTGACTCGAGATGGGCCAATTCCCGAAATTGTTTCCCGCACCATTTCACCTCACTACATAGGTTCATCTGCTGTTGATCCAGAAAAGTCTTTCTATAGTGCTCTATTTTCGAATCACGCAGTACATGCTGCAGGAATTGGTATGCGCAGTCTTTCGATAGTTGATATTGCTGCATGGGATTTGTCTTGCAGAATTAAGGGAGAACCAATTTCGGAAGCACTCGGCAATACAAAATTGGTTCGGTTACCGGCAACCGCCATCATTGGGTACCCGCCAACGTTAAGTGCGGACGTCGTTGCCGATCAAGTGCGTTCACTGTGGGCTAAAGGATGGAGGCGATTCAAGGTCCCAATATCACCCAATTTGGACATGACGGTCGATCGTCTTCGAGCTGCACGGCAAGCTGCACCGGAAGGGTGGGTTGGTTTTGATGCAAACATGGTGTTTAGGTCATCAGCTGAGGTCTCGGATTTTGATGCCCGAATCAAAGACTTGAAGCTCGGTTGGATTGAGGACCTGGTTCCGCCTGGAGATGCAGATCTTGTCGCCCAGTGTCGCGCCGGCGCAGAAACGCCTGTAGCCATGGGTGATGAACAAGGTGGTTCGTACTATCCCCAGGCACTGCTGAGCCATAAAGCAGTTGATGTTTTGCGAATTGATCTAACAACGAATGGTGGCGTAACTCGAATGCCTCATGTTTTGGCCATGGCTAAAAGTCATGGCATACAAGTTGCACCACATATGTATCCGCATCTGCACTCTCGTGTATTACCAGCGCTGGGAATAGTCGATTGTCCAATTGAGTGGGGAATTCCTGGTTCAGGAGTCCACCCAATGGATGATTGTATTGAACAACCAATAATCGTTGATGGCCTGATGGAACCGTTAAAACTTGATTCTGGTTTCGGAAATCTAATCAATTTGGACTGGATTTCGAAACAGCAAGTTTATGACCCTGA
Organism: Actinomycetota bacterium; assembly: GCA_009701105.1. Next base: position 8,588 of record WLKU01000002.1, read on the forward strand.
TGGTTTACTCGAAGATCTATAGGGAGAATTATGGGACAAATAACCAAAGCGCATCACACAGGACTTACGGTTCGGTCACTTGAAAAATCAATGCACTTTTATAATGAGATTCTTGGGTTCGAAACAGTTTTTGCGTGGAATCCACGGGAACCGTATATTGCAAAACTGGTTGGATACCCGACTGTCGATCTTCATTCTGCAATTTTGAGAATTCCAGGATCTGACGTATTTCTTGAATTATTGGAATATCGAAATGTTGAATCTGAAGAAATCAACCCTGGTAACGCGAATGTAGGTACCGCACACATCGCATTTTTTGTTGATGACCTGGATTCGCTCTATAAGAGTCTTACTGAACGGGGTGTTCAAAGCATTTCGGAACCAGTAATTCCAACGATTGGACCGAATAAGGGTGGGAGAGCTGTTTACATGATCGATCCTGATGGTTTTCGAGTGGAGCTCATTCAATCGTCAATGTCGTTCGGTGATTATCAGCCGGAACCAATATCTGGTCCTGCCGGTTGTTGCTGAGATCAATATGAAACAAAACACTGTGTTCAATTTGGAGGTCTGAGATGGAATTTTTGGTTCATATCGAGGTTCACTGGCCACCAGATGGTGATGAACAAAAAAAGAATCAGTTGATTAAAGCAGAGACTTTGAGAGCAAGCGAGTTGACCAAGGCGGGGACTATTCGCCGCTTGTGGCGTGTGCCAGGTAAATGGGCAAACTATGGCATCTGGTTTGCAACTGACGCAAGTGAGTTACATGCAGCTTTAAGTTCGTTGCCCTTCTATCCATGGTTAGAAATTCAAGTAACTCCGCTCGCGGTTCACCCTTCAGATCCTGGCTGGCCAGTTAGCGGAATCAAGTCATGAGTCCGAATTCAAAACCTCAAAATGAAGGTTTTTGATGGCACGAATAATCAACGCACGCGATACAAGATTTGGTGGCTTTTTGGAGGATTATGAAGTCGGTGACCGCTATATCCATTGGCCAGGCAAAACCATAACCCAAGCTGAGGATCATATGTTCTGCATGATCACGATGGCGGCTAGCCCAATTCATGTTGACTCCAACTATGCATCAACTGAGATGAGCGGAGGACACAACTTGGTAGTTGGTTCATTCATTTATTCGCTCTTATTAGGTATGAGTGTTCCCGATATTTCGGGTAGGGCAATTGCGAATTTAGGTGTAGAAAAATTGCTCCACACTGCCCCGATGTATCACGGCGACACGCTTTATGGTGAAACCACCATTGTGCACGCTCGATCTTCAAAGTCTCGTCCAGCGACGGGAATAATGACAGTAGAAACGACTGGCTACAACCAAGATAAGAAAGTTGTCTGTACTTTTATGCGTTCAGTGCTGCTTCCTAAAAGAGCTGAAGGCTAAGTCATGGATGCGTTGAGCGGCTTGCGGGTAATAGACATGGCAACAGTTGTTGCTGGTCCGGGGACTGGTAAGTATTTCGCAGACTTTGGGGCAGATGTCGTCAAGGTAGAGGCACCAGATGGAGACCCGGTGAGGCGAATGGGTTGGACGGCCGAGGGCCAAATTGATTCTTTCTTCTGGAAGATACTTGGGCGGGGAAAACGCTGCATCACACTCGACTTGAAGAAATCTGCTGATTTGGATCGAATGAAGCAACTCATTGATCAGGCAGACCTCCTCATTGAAAACATGCGACCAGGCAAACTTGAGGCACTTAATTTGGCACCTGAACTTTTGTGGAAGTCAAATCCCAAATTAGTTGTTTTGAGGGTTACTGGTTTTGGCCAAAACGGTCCCTATTCTCAGAAGCCAGGTTTCGCAACAATTGCTGAGGCAATGAGCGGATATTCGGATCTCACTGGCGAACCAGATGGTGCGCCTCAACTTCCTCCGATAGCAGTTACTGATGAAGTTACCGCTTTAGTTGGAGCTTTTGCAGCCATGGCAGCAATTAGACACGCCGAGCGGACTGGCGAAGGGCAAGTAGTAGATGTCAACTTGCTTGAGTCAGTTTTTCAACTGATGGGTCCGTTACCTGCTGCTTTTGCAGAAAGTGGATACCTACAGCCACGACTGGGGTCCGGCATACCATATTCAGTTCCACGCGGAACATATCTCTGTTCTGACGGTGTTTGGGTGGCTATTTCTACTTCGGCAGAAACGGTTGCAGCGAGAGTTCTTGGATTATTGGGAGTTGCTGAAGATATTCGATTTACTACTTTTCAAGATCGATCGAATAATCGGACCGATCTCGAAAAAATCATGAAATCGTGGGTAGCGGCTAGATCATCGGCGGAAGTGTTTGCCAGGTTTGAAGAGGTTGATGCGGCAATTGCCCCAATTTTGAATATGGAAGAAATATCGCAGGATCCCCACTATCAATTCAGAGAATCATTGATTGATGTAGATGGTGTGAGAATGCAAAATGTAGTTGCACGACTGTCTAAGACTCCCGGGCGGATTCGGTTTGCAGGCAGACCTTTGGGCGCCGATAACGATTCGGAAATATGGGGTTTATAGAAAAAATCAATCGTTTGACTTAAACTGGACATTGTGTCAGTCTGTGGGTTGTCAGATTAGAAAGAGAGAGTTGGTGTGGACGTAGTAATCAAGATGCCCAAATTGGGCGACACGGTGGATTCGGTGTTAGTGCTCCAATGGCTTGTATCGGTTGGAGATGTACTGGCTCCAGATACTCCGTTGATTCGAGTAGAGACAGACAAAGCAGAAATTGATGTTGAATCTTCAGTTTCAGGTGTAGTACGCGAACTTTTGGTAGCAGTCGGTGACGAGGTCGCAACAGGTGTACCGATTGTAAATGTGCAGCAATTAGAAAATTAGGAGTAAAAATCATGGAGACATTGAGAATGAGGCAGGCAGTCATTCAAGCCTTAGCTGACGAGCTCGAATCTGATGAAAGAGTTTTCTTGATTGGTGAAGATATTGGCGAGGCAGGGGGAGCATTCAAGGCGACCGAAGGTTTGTATCAACGATTCGGTGGTAAGAGGGTTATTGATACACCAATTTCGGAGATGGCTTTTTTGGGCGCTGCAGTAGGTTCTGCAGCCACCGGATTAAGACCTGTCGTTGAAATGATGTTTATTGAATTTATTGGAGTGGCACTTGATCAGTTGACAACAGAGGCTGCAAAATTCAGATATTTGAGTAGGGGTCAATTGACAGTCCCACTAACAGTTCGAGCCGCAGCAGGTGCAGGACTTGGATTTGGCTGTCAACATTCCCAAATGTTGGATCAGTGGTTCAGGGGTACACCTGGATTAAAAGTGGTTGTGCCATCGGGGGCTCGATCGGCCTACGGACTTCTTCGAGCAGCGATACGTGATGATGACCCGGTCGTCGTGTTGGAACATAAAGCGCTTTATGGCGAGCGAGAAGATGTTGAAGTAGGCGATCAAGGCATCATGACTATAGGAAAAGCAGAAGTAAGGCGAAGTGGCACAGATGTAACAGTCATAGGACTTGGAAAAACAACCGGCACTGCACTTGAAGCTGCAGCCCTTGGTCAATCTGGCTGGTCTGCGGAAGTGATAGATCTGTTGACGCTTGTCCCTTGGGATCGTCAAACCGTTATCGATTCAGTAAGAAAAACAAAACGGTTAGTCATCATCGAAGAGGCACCACAGAGTGGTGGGTGGGGTGCAGACATATCTGATGAAGTATCTGCTGAATTGTTTGGGCATCTGTTAGCTCCAGTACTTCGGATTGCAACACCAGATGTCCCAATCCCTTATAACGGAGATCTTGAAAGCAAGTTCCTTCCTACTGCGAAAGTTGCGGTAGATCAAATTAATGAATTAATCAAAACGGGAAAACGTCCAAGCATGTGGTGGGAGTTGGGGGCAGGAAAATGAGCACGATTTCACGGCGGGCAGAGTTGTCGAATGCGATAAGCAAGCTCGAGCGAATGATCGAGATTCGGTTAGTTGAAGAACGGGTACAAGGTTTGTATAACGATGGATTTGTGCGCGGAAGCACTCATCTTTCTATTGGACAAGAAGCTGTATGTGTTGGTATAGCTGCTGCTACGCGTCCGTCGGACATTGTTACTTGTACATACAGAGGTCATGGAGTTGCGCTATCGCTTGGAATTACCCCAGAAGGTGTGTTGGGTGAGATTTGTGGCCGAGTGATTGGATGCACAGGTGGTCTCGGAGGGTCAATGCATATGGGGGATATTGAGGTGGGTCTATTCCCTACATTTGCCATTGTCGGAGCTGGTTTGCCAGTAGCTGCCGGCGCGGCTTTAACAGCACAATACAAAGGCACTGACGGAGTAGCGATCGCAATTCTTGGAGATGGAGCCACGAATATCGGTGCATTCCATGAGACATTGAATATGGCCGCAATTTGGAAATTGCCGTTAGTCGTAATCATCGAAAACAATCTGTATGGCGAGTACACCCGGATCAATCTTTCTACGCCATTTGAAGACCTTGCTCATCGAGCCGATGCCTATGGAATTTACAACGAGATTGTTGATGGACAGGTAGTTGCGGACGTAGAACAAGCAGTTTCAAATGCAGTCGCACGGTGTCGAGCTGGTGACGGACCAGTTGTTTTGGAGATGAAGACGTACCGATTCAGCGGACATTCGCGTGCCGATCCTGCGACGTATCGTCCAGCAGGCGAACTTGACACTTGGAAGAAGCGTGACCCGATTGATCTGTATGCCGACCTGATGATAAAAAATAAAGTTATTTCGGCATCTCAGCTCCTTGAAATTAAGGCCAACATCAATAGCCGTGTTGAAGCGGCAGTTGAAACTGTCTTGAATTCACCGAGTCCGGAGCACATTGAGATGTTTTCGCACATATCAGGTGCTTAAAAGTTCTCTACCTCTTGTTAAAATATGCTTATGAATGACGAGAGATTTTAAGTTGGCTGCCAATAAATCTCGTCGTCCCACACTGCGTGATGTAGCCAATTTGGCTGGCGTTGATCCAAGTTTGGTATCAAGAGTGGTAAGTAATGATCCTCGTTCAACAGCATCTGCCAAAACCGCTAGTCGAATTATGGCTGCTGTGCATACATTGGGTTATAAACCCAATTTGGTAGCTCGTGGGCTACGCATCTCACGTACCTCTACGTTGGGATTGTTGCTTCCAGGTCTTAACAACCCAATGTATAACGAAGTGGTTATTGGGGCCGAACAAAGAGCCCTAGAACTTGGCTACGGAGTTGTCATTGGAATACACACTGACGGTGCTCCGGTAAATTATTTTACACGCCTCCTAGAGGAGGGTCGAGTCGATGCACTTTTGATTGCAAGCGGCGTATTCACTGATGAGTTCATGCGCGGTATTGCCAATAGTGGTAACGGTCCTGTAGTGATGGTGAATCGAAGAGTTAAGGGCGTCAAAGCAAGTGTCATCGTTGACGATACGAGTGCTGCCGCCATGGCCGTAGAACATCTTGTGGGCTTAGGACATAAACATATTGCTGGGTTATTCGGACCTTCGACTATCGATACGACGAGACGCAGACGTATGGGGTATCAGTCAGTAATGAAGCGTCATAACCTGAAACTCATTGACATAGAAATGCCATCCTGGGGTATCAAGGATGGACAACGTGCAACAACTGAAATCCTCATGCGACATCCTCAAGTCACTGCGCTATTCGCTTCTACTTTCCTGATGGGAGTCGGAGCAATTCGGGCATCAGTTGATTTAGGACGAAAAGTTCCTGACTCAGTCTCAGTTATTGCACTTCATGATTCAGAAATTGCAGAATTTTTTGATCCTTCAATCTCTACAGTTCGACTTCCGTCTAGAGAAATGGGAGCACGAGCAGTCGATCTTGCAATTTCCATGATCGAAGGTGGTGAGGCTCAATCAATCATGGTCAAGAGCCCAATTGACCTCGTGGCCAGAAATTCTGCTCAAAGGCCATAGCCAGTCCTACTTCCGCCCCTCGGCGTAAGCATGAAATGCGTCAAAATAGCGATTTCAAATGCTAAAAATCAAAAAAACAATCGTTTGACAAATGGAAAATGCTGATGTATGGTCATTTAAAAGTCCGAACAACTACCTGGGGGTAAATGAAATGTCAAATATGAATGATTCTGTAGATAATGGAAATGCTGGGGGAGATTTAGCTAAGAAGTCGATCAGCCGACGAGATATGTTGAAGCTTGTCGGAGTGCTCGGTATTTCCGGGACCGTCTTAGGAGAGCTTCTCACTTCTTGTGGGGGCAGCAGTCCGGCAGCTGACACAACGGTGACCGATTCGGTTGCAGATCTTGCAGCATTTGATCCAATGAAGTACGCGGGGCAAACCGTTCGCATCATGATGACTGGTGACGAAAATGATCACCGTGCACTTGGGGATCAGATTGCAGCGCTTGAAGCTGAGACCGGAATCAAAGTAGAGATTACGTCACCAGCACTTGGTGCGCTGATCGAAAAAACACTTCAAAACCTGAAAGCTGATACTTCTTCGTTTGAAATCATCGAATATCTAGGCTTCCTCACGACTCAACAAGTTGGTGCTGGATACTACGAGCAGCTCAACCAGTACATTGACGATCCAGCAGAAACTGCACCCGATTGGGATGTCGCAGACTTTCTTGAGCCTGCTATGAAAAACGTTGCATATTTTGATATCGCTGCAGGTCAAGTTGGTCAGGGAACCGATATCTATGGACTTCCTGGTTTGCACTCAGGTTCCGTGATTTACTTTTATCGGAAGGATCTATTTGAAGCAGCTGGATTGCAGCCTGCAAAAACGTGGCAGGAGTTTCACGACGCCGCAAAAGTACTCAATACGGCAGATGTGGCCGGCTGCAGTTTCATCGGTGCGAACGACTTCTCGCTTGCAACCGTTGACTGGTTCACTCGATTTATCACGACTGGTGGCAAATTGATGAGCGGAACACCTCAGACAAAAGACTTTAAGCCGAATGTCAACAGTGCGGAAGGTATCGGTGCGTTGCAACTACTCATTGATGTACTCCCATACGCACCGAAGAATGTTACGACTTATGGATTTGCCGAGAACGTAGACGGGTTTTCGACTGGAAAGATTGCTCAGATGATCTTCTGGTCGACAATTGCTGGTCCGATTTTTGATCCAGCTAAGTCGACGGTGAGTGACAAAGTTGGAACATCTACAGTTCCTGCTAACTCTGGTGAAACTCCACGATCAATTCTTGGTGGTTGGGGCACAGGAATTCCAAAAAATGCCGATCCAGCACTGAAGGGTGCAGCATGGCGGGCACTGCAATGGATGACAAGCAAGAGCTTCAATAACTATGAGGCGAAGGCTTATCAAATCGACGCGAGTCGAACCTCTACTTATGAGGATCCAGAATTGGTTGCCCAATTGCCTTACTTGCCGGATGCTCTTGCCGCAATGCAAACAGCAGAGATGATTCAAACTTCATTGATCGGAGAGTTTTTCTCGATGAATGATGCAATGAACGTTGAGTTCAATGCAGCACTGCTTGGATCGCAATCAGCAAAGCAAGCCTGTGACAAGGTACAAGCAAAGTGGGAGGAGATTCTCCGCACGGCTGGACATCTTGTCTAATTTGATTATCTGCTGAACAGGATTTTGAGCCAATTGAAATGACGAAAGTCTCAAGCTCAATAGATTCAGGCAAAAACCGGCGCCGTGATTTCACGGTGCCGGTTTTGCTTGGACCCTGTGTTATCTATCTCGCTATATTTGCCATTTTCCCACTTGTATATAGTCTTCGACTGTCACTTACAGACCTCACTGCCGATGCAGGAAGTGGACAATGGGTCGGCTTACGTAATTACAAGAATCTTGTTACGGACCCCGATTTTTGGAATGCTGCAAAAAATAGTGTTGTTGTAGTCGTGTCAAGCGTTACGTGTCAGCTTGTTTTAGGAACGGCTTTGGCAATGTTTTTCAACATGCGGCTTAAGGGTTCTTGGATAGTTCGAGGAATATTGGTGTTACCGATGCTAATTAATCCGACTGTAGTTGGGGTTATGTGGCGAGCACTGCTTAACCCGGATTGGGGGATAGTAAATTATGCGCTCCAAAGAATTGGTATTTCTCCAGTTGGATGGTTGGGCACTATAGAAATGGCGATGAAGACCATGATTTTGGTTGATATCTGGCAATGGACACCATTTGTATTCATAATTGTTTACGCGAGACTTCAAGCACTCCCTCAAGATGTTTTTGAATCAGTAAAAGTGGATGGTGCGGGAACATGGCGAACATTTCGTTCAGTCACTTTGCCGCTTCTCGCACCAGCCTTAGTATTCGCCGGGGTATTCAGAGCCGTTGATGCGTTTCGTAGTTTCGATTTAGTTTACGGTTTGACATATGGCGGCCCAGCTCGTACTACCACTACATTAAGTTTTTTTGCATTTCAAAACGGATTTCAATTTCAAAATTATGGTTATGCAGCCGCTGTTGCGTACTTGATGTTGATAGCTCTTGTAATTGGCACATCCGCACTTCTCAGAGTGATTAACTTGAGAGCGAACGAAGCACGATGAGCTCATCTGTTCTTGGAATGAGCCTTAAGGCTCGTCGCATTTTTGGACGGACCCTGTCATATGTTGTTCTGGTCTGTTTGGGCATCGTAGGCATCGCACCATTTGTGTATTTGGCAATTTTGTCGACAAAGAGGCGAATTGACATTCTTAGTCAAGTACCGCCAAAACTGACGTTTGATTGGGCGGTAGTTAAAGATACGTACCAGGAAGTTCTTAAAGACCAAGGCATGCAATCGTTTGTGTGGAACTCTGTACTAGTAGTGGGGACTGCCACAATGATCTCCCTAATAATCGGTACACCAGCAGCGTATGCATTTTCACGACTTCGGTTTAGGGGCAGTAGTCGTTTGGCGGAAACAATTTTGAGCATGAGGTTCATGCCTCCAATTACGGTTGCAATTCCTTTGTTTTTGATGGTGAAGTTCTTCGGATTTCAAGACTCATACATCGGTCTTATTCTTCCGTATGTTGCTTTTTCGCTACCAGTCGTGGTTTGGATCACGATCGGGTTCTTTGATGAGATCCCTTCGGAAATAGATGACTCAGCAATGGTCGATGGGTGCTCTCGATATCAAGTTTTATGGAAAGTGCTTCTCCCGATCATCCGTCCAGGGCTTGTGACGGCCGCATTGTTCGGTGCAATTTTTATTTGGAACGAATTCCTGGTGGCTCTGTACATAGTTGATTCGCGCGAACATCAGACAATTTCTCTCGGTGCAGCAACTCTTGTGAGCGCTCAGCGTCCAATTGATTGGAATATCGCAGCAGCTGTTGGTGTTGTTGCGGTAATTCCAATTTTGCTTATGTCATTGATAATTCAGAGATACATCGTGCGTGGACTTACCGCGGGCGCAATCAAATAGGAGGACTGAAATGGATATGAATATTGAACTATTAACGACTGGACTTGGATGGCCGGAAGGACCATCTGTGGCACCAGACGGCTCTATTGTCTTCGTAGAAAGTTTTTTGAGCCAGTTAACTCGTTGGGACCCCAAGAACGGAACTTCGGTGAGGTCATACGTAGCCGGAGCGCCTAATTCATGTGTCCATGGAGCAAACGGTGAACTTTATGTTTGCCAAAACGGTGGCACGGTCGGTCCTTGGCGAGCAGCAGAAATGACAACTGCAGGCATACAACGGGTGGACCCGTCGGGACATGTTTCCCACATTCTTACTGAAGTAGACGGAATGACTTTCAATGGTCCAAATGACTTGGTATTTGGCCCAGATGGTCACTTGTATTTTACGGATCCGGGTACTTATGCGCCCGACAATCCAGACCCAAGTCGGATCTTTGCGATTGATCCCTTTGGCGTAGGTCGATTAGTGCATGAGTTTAAGGTTCCAGTTTTTCCGAATGGCCTTGTAGTCGAACCGGATGGGTCAATAGTTTGGGACGAGTCATATACGGGACATCTAGGCAGATTGAAACCAAATGGCAAGTTGGAAGATCTTGGAAAGCTTCCAGGGGATACACCAATTCCAGATGGCATGACGATTGGTGCTGAGGGTCGCTTTTATGTAACTGATCTTTCTGCAGCCGGAATTCATGTGTTGGATAGGAATGGAAAGCCAGAGAGTTTTATCCCGTGTGGAAAGGCCCCAACTAACTGCAAATTTCATGGGGACACTCTCTTTGTCACTGACGCAGGAGTACTTGCGACCACTTCTGAGCCATCACTTGGGGGATCACTATGGTCGATCTCCATCAATGGCGGAGGATCTAAGGCAGTTTTAGGAACGATTGGAGAAATAAAGTGACCGAGAGAACAACATTTCCAGGACTATCACTGAAGAATTCCATCGCATTAGTGACCGGTGGAGGATCTGGTATCGGGCTTGAAACAGTCCTTGTATTTGCCGATCTAGGCGCGGATGTTGCAATAGTGGATCGAACTCCGGGTGCCGCCGAGAGTGCAGCCGAAAAAGTTAGGGCCATTGGACGTCGGGCGTTAGCTATTGAAGGTGACGTTGCAGACGTTGAGACAATTGTTGGTGCTTTTGCGGAGACAAAGAAAGTACTTGGTGATGTACAGATTGCAGTTGCGTGTGCGGGAATCCTCGGGGCAGGGGGACCAGTTCACGAAACCTCAGTTGAAGATTTTGATCAAGTGCTTGATGTCAATGTTCGAGGATCATTTTTGGTAGTCCGAGAAGCCGCGAGGCAAATGAGGCCGCATCGTCGTGGGGCGATAATTCTTTTATCTAGTTTGGATGGGCTTCAAGCAGAACACGGCATGTTTTCATACTGCACCTCTAAAGGTGCGTTGCTCAATCTCACGAGAGCCGCAGCGCTTGATCTCGCACGTGAAAATATCACTGTTAATGCAGTTTGCCCAAGCGTGACTCTTACTCCATTGTTGGAGGGCAGATTGGCAACAGTTCCAAATGGTGAAGAGATTTTGCAGTCGTACGCCAATAAACATCCAAAGGGAAGGGTGCTTCTTCCGCGAGACATAGCTTCGACTATTGCATTCTTAGTCTCTCCTCTTGCTAATGGAATCACAGGAGCAGCAATTCCTGTCGATGCCGGAATTGGTGCAACGTGGGATGCATTTGTTGATCCACCTTGGTATGACAGACATTCTGAAGTTTCGAAATAACGAGAAGAAGGGGACATCTAAATGGCTTCAATTGAGCTAAAGAATCTTTCTAAATCTTTCAACACTGAACTCGTTGTTGACAAGATTTCGATCAGCGTGGCAGATGGCGAATTCTTGGTCTTAGTGGGACCAAGTGGATGTGGGAAATCAACACTTCTGCGAATGATTGCTGGGCTTGAGAAGGTGACTGAAGGGGATATTTTCTTTAATGGCGAACATTCAACTGATCGACCGCCGCGGGATCGGGACATCGCGATGGTGTTTCAAAATTATGCGTTGTATCCACATATGACTGTTGGACAAAATCTTGGGTTCGCGCTTAAGGTGAGAAATATTCCGAAGGAAGAGATTGCGAATCGGGTAAAAAAAATTGCGACGACTCTAAAACTAGAGACACTGCTTGATCGTAAACCAAGAGAGCTCTCAGGTGGACAAAGGCAGCGTGTTGCTATGGGTAGAGCCATGATCAGGGAGCCAGCCGTCTACCTAATGGATGAGCCGTTGAGCAATTTGGATACCAAATTGCGGGTAGCAATGCGTACTGCACTTTTAAGACTTCGTGATCAGTTGAGGGTGACAACTGTTTATGTCACTCATGATCAGCTAGAAGCATTGACATTAGGGGATCGAGTTGCTGTTATGAGAGACGGTGTGCTTCAACAAATTGATACACCACACACGATTTTTCACAGACCCTCTAACGTTTTTGTAGCCGGTTTTATCGGGAGTCCATCAATAAATCTGGTTGAAGCAAAAGTTGCAGATGGATTTGCCAGTTTTGGTCAATTCAAAATTCCCATTGGCACAGAATGGAATCTGCAAGGAAGAACAAGTGTTATTTTGGGCTTGAGGCCATCGGATTTCGAAAGAGTTGAATCGGAAAATGAAAATCTCGTGGTGTTTTCGGTTGAAGTAGAAGTAGTGGAGGACCTTGGAACAGAAATCAATTTGTTGTTCTCTGTAAAATCCCCAAGAGTTGAATCAGACAAATTTGGTAGCTCTGCAGTGAGCGGGGAAGGAGATGTTGGTCTCCTTGGAGTCGATGCCGGTGAGTGTCTTTTTACTGTTGTCCTTGACAGTGGTACCCCAATCAAGTCGAAGCAAACAATGAAGTTGGCAATTGACCCGAATCGAATCTATTTGTTTGACTCACAAACAGGGTTGGCTATCGAAAATTCCTCAACAGAAGCGCAAGCTTGAGAGATTCTCGAGTTGCGAAGATGACGATATGAACAATTATCTCAATAAGGATTTGAAGTCCCAAATTGGTGATATTTCTCAAATTGCGTCAGTAAGGCCTATTCGACTTTCGGATGGGCCGGACGATGGAACACGGGCCCTCGATATTCGAATGGCAGGTGGGCTTCATGTTTTGGTACTGACAGACCGCGGAATGGATATCGGACCTGCTTGGTATGAAGGTCATCCACTTGCCTGGATATCACCAACCGGAATGGTGCACCCAGCGTATGGCGATGACAGCAATTGGCTACGACTATTCCATGGTGGATTGCTGGTAACTGCAGGACTTGAAAATGTAGGGCTACCCAATGAGGACGAAGGACGAATCCACGGCCTACATGGTCGCCTTTCTTTGACGCCGGCGCGAAATGTTCGGTGGGAGATGTCTACCGAAACACCCGGCACATTAGAAGTAAAAGGTACGGTGCGTGAAGTAGTCGTACACGGGTCCAACCTCGCATTGCATCGCACACTTCGGTTTCGTGCGGGTAGCGCTGTTATGGAAATCCATGATGAAGTAGAAAATTTGGGTTTTGAGCCGACTCCATTTATGTTGTTGTACCACTTCAATTTGGGATACCCAGTTTTGGATGAAGGAGCACGATTTTTTGCTCCTCCAAGAACTTCTTTGCCATTTGATGAAGCCTCAATAAGTGGAACTGCAAGTCACGAAACCGTCACATCATCACGCTCGGATGCTGCGGTTGAAGTTTTCAAACACGTACTTGATTCGCCTTTGCCTGAATGGTCAGTAACCGGAGTCATCAATAATGGATTCACTCCGTCAAATGGCATTGGGGCATCCATTACCTATCGGCCGAGCCAACTCGCCAATCTATGGCAGTGGAGGATGATGGGCGAAGGCCGCTATGTGATGGGTATTGAACCAGCAAATTGTGGACTGGCCGGACGAGCATCTGAGCGCAAATCGGGGACCTTAGACATTTTGGAGCCTGGTGAAAAGCGAAGTTTTGATCTTAGGTTTGCCGCAGCAACTGGAGATAAGTTGTCGCAACTTTCAAAACCTGTGACGACCTTTATCTAGCTCGACTTAGGAACGATCTAACTAGAGCTGGGCGATAACTGGGTGGATCCAGTGGCTTGGCTCAAGCGTCGTCGACAGCCACGCCACATAATCACTCGGCAAGTCTTTGATCATCTTGCCCTTGTGCTTGCCAAACGGCATCAAACTCTCGGGTGACGTGTATGACGCAATCACCAACAACTCGTCTATCGACTTATCGTTCTTTGCAGCAATAGTGCGCAACAATTCGAAACACGCTCCCACGTCGGCCATCGCACGGTGTGTTGGCTCGACATCAACAGCAAACATGGCTGCCAGTGTCTGCAACTTATGATTCTCGGCCGTGGGGTAGAGAGCCTGTGCCAAGCGCATCGTGCACAACGAAGTTGCCTTCTTGCAAAACGGAGCAAACATCGGCAAGTCAAACGCAGCATTGTGCGCCACCACCAACACGTGCTCGTCGGCAAACTTGTCGGCGTGCTCGCCCTGCAAAAACTGCTCGAGCGTGGGTTTGCCAGCCAACATCTCGGACGAAATGCCATGCACCTTTTGGGCCCCAGGCTCAATAGGCATCTGCGGGTCAATCAACGACGTCACCGATTCCGACACCTTATATATGGAATCAAATTCGAGCCACGCAATCTCAACCGGCCGATACCCAGGCTGCAGGCCCGTGGTCTCAAAGTCGAGCACGATCATTCGATCAAATGTCATTTGGTGCGCGCCCCCATGGGCAACAACTCTAGGCGGCGGCCAGTGTCGAAGGGCTTAAGAAGTAGGGCGAGCGCAGCTTGGAGTCTGCATGCGGCTGTATTGCCCCTGTGGCCACAACTCGCTCGCCAGTCAAGTCTCGTGCGGCTTGCAGCACCGCATCGGTCGACCCGCTTCTATCAACACGCAAGAACAGCACAACAATCCCTTCCTCAACAGCGATGTGCATCTCTGCACGTCGCGTGTCTTCCATAAAGTCACTCAAGACTCCGGTCACCGACCACGTTGCATTGCCTAGTTCATTACTCATTTGATTTCTCCTTTGTTCGACCACATCGGTGGTGAGGTTCCTTCTTTTTCAAATAACTCTGGTTGGTGATACAACACGTTGTTCACCTCATATTTAGTGGTCTTGAGAGATCGAGCTAACTCTCGTGACGATTGGGGAGCCCTCAAGCGCAGCTCCAATTGAATTTGCAGCAACCGATCAATCGGATCGTGTTCGCCCCGCACCGGGACAGACACGTCGTCATCATCGGCCTCTTCTTCGATCATCTCTAGTCCAAGAAGCTCACAGACATCCTCATGAAATGAAGCAATGGTGTGAGAGAGATACTCCTTGGAAACCGAATTCCAGAAAAAGATCCGCCAAAACATCACCACTATAAAATTTCCATCATCATCTTTTTGCGGAGATTCAGTTTCTGGATTGTCGAATATGACAATCGGGGCAACATGAGAGATGTTCCACTTGTTCGCAAAGGGGAGTGGATCCTCTGGGACCGTATGGTGTGCGGTCAGCACAATTGACCTAAAAAACGGCCCATCATCCCCAAGGTATATTTTCCATGCAAAATCATCATCGTCGACCTCAATGGTGACGAAATGATTCTCATCCGTTTCAACCTGGGCAGGCAGGCCCAACTCGTGCACGATCTCAGCGATCTCTTCAGCAGTAAATGTTTCCATATTGTCAGCCTCCCTTATTCATCTCTGTCGTATTTATCCGAACCATCTCGACCTGCTTGGTCGAGTGCACTTCCTTGTTTCCACATATTGGTGGCTCACTTACTAGTACATAAAGGGTGACGCATGCTTTGCACGCCGGGCACTTCCATCTCTCGTTTCTCTTCGGTACTTGTTCTTCTGTCATGGTGCCTCCTGTTGAATCTGGCTAACAGGTCGAGCACTATAGGGGTGTGCGTTGCAGAGTTTGCAACATGGTCACCGATTTGCACCTCAGTCGTAGGTAACGAAATTCATATTCCAATTACATCGGAGGGGTGTAACAGACTTTTTTATTTTTTCGACTTTCTGGCCTTCAAACCCAAGGCAAGCACGAGCACAATTGCTCCCAATACAGCTATCACTACTAGGGGATTGGGTGTAGATGTGGGCGCTGTTTTCGGTGTTGATGCAGGTGTTGCAGCGGGCGTTGTCGTGGATGTTGAGTCATCTGCAACGAATTGTTTAATAACGATTGGAACATATCCAAACTCAAGTCCAGGAGGTGGCGAGGTCAGCAGACCTGAGTCAAAAGCAACAAGTGAACCTTTGCTTGGATCAGCCATCATCGCTGTATTTGCCCAATCTTTTTGCATTTTGATAACAGCGTTTTGAAGATTGCTTTTCTCTGATTCGTTCAATTCAAATCTTTGAAATGCAGGCTGATCAACAAATTTGTACCACCTGTAAACAGCAGTGCTGCCGTCATTGAGTTGGGTGGTGAAATCCTCGGAAGCCGCTGGTGATGCATCCCACCAACTCGGATATTGGTACACGAAGGATGATGTATTCGTTGGATCACCAAAGCTTGCTTTCTTCAATGCATCAGGAGCTTCAGACTCGGAGATTTCAGTTCGAGATGATTTTGCATCAACGAAATACTGGGGCAAAGTAACCATTCCACTCTTGCCCGGCACGCTAAAGCCATAGGCATTTCCCTTGTCGAGACTTTTTGCTGTGAGGGTTTCTGCCACACCGACAAGTGTTTTGCCCTCTTGATACACCTTGGATGAAGAACCGCCCAAAACTCCTGCGGAAGATTCTTGAGTCGAAGTCATCGTTGGTAAATTCGCAGTACTTGCGAGCGCAGCCTTCAAATCTGAACTGATGGCTTTATTGCTATAGCTAGTGAAGTCTCGCGAAATAGCGAAGTCGCCATTGGCGTCGACGGGAAACTGAAGTTGAGGAATCTTCGTGCTTACTTTTCCATCAGAATCTTTGTATCTATAAAACGGTATTGAATTCCATTCCGACGCTAATCCGTTTGTGTCACCAGGTCTTTTGTCCAAAGTTAAATCACGCTGTAGTGGAGTGCTTCGTGAACCATCTACCCAAAATTGCGGTGCAACAAAAGCCAATGGTCCTTTGAAGTTTGTTGAGTTCATAAATAGTGTCCAGGAGTTATCGCCTGATTCTGATCCGAATGCACGATCAAAGCGGGGGAGTTCCAACGCATGCCAAGTAACGCCAAGTTGTGGCGCCGTATCATCAGTAACAAGAGTCATTCCATCTGGTGGCATCAGTATCTGATTGCTTATTTGAATAATTCCAGTGCTTGCTCTCGGCGTAGGTTCATCACTAAAAAAGCCCCAGCCTGGTGTGGCAAGTTCAGTTGAGTAACAGTTCTGGGTCACGTTGGCCATGTATTTTGGAAACACTGTTCTGAAGTGCTCTCTGACCCACCACCCCAAACTTCCTTCAATGGTTTGGAATAGATACAGGCCATAAGTTCCTGAATTTGGATCGGACGCAGCATTTTTTACCCATTCGTTCGTTCCGCTATTGCATAGTTTTTGCGCTGTAGCGGCGCTCACTGTTCGATTATCTGGTCCAATCCAAGTGGAACTCAGGCCTAGCTGAAAATCATCTATCTGTGATGGGCTTATTGACCAGGCGGTGGAATACCAACCAAAGCCAGATTGGTAATTCTCCGGAAATGGTTTTTGCAAATAGGAGGACACATAAAACCCTGGACCACCAGTTTCAGCTTTGGTGCCCATCAAAGCTCCACCTGAAAAAAAATCTAATAAATATTGCGTAACAGGATTTTTGCTCGGAAGAAACTCGGGAGCAATTAAAGGTTTCAGTGATGTGTCCGATCCAACACTGCTCTCGATGGACCCTCCAACGCCAGCAGAGTCAAAATCATAAAATGCAATCAAATTGGAATCGGTAAAGGAAGACGCAACGAGGGCATCCTGTGTTACTTCATCTGCCGACCGAGCAGTTTTCCAAATCATCAAATTATCTATGCAGCCGTTGATGCGTTCTCCCGCACTTGAATCAAATTGAGCACCAATTCGAGTGTTTGTTCCAGCGCTGTTGAGTTGATAATTCTGAATCGTTGAAGCGAGTTTGCCATCAACATAAAAAGTACCTTTTCCATCTGTGCTGCGAGTGAGAGCAAAATGTGTCCATTTCTTGTAGGGCATTTTTGCACCAGTATCAATCCATGTGTCTCCAGCTCTCATGCCCAACTCAGGGGTAATGCCCAGATAAAAAGCATTGGGTTGTCCACCCTGCGAGAGTATTTCTGCATATGACTTTGAGTCTTGGGTCAAATAGAAATCAAATTCCACAGTGAATTCACCACTCACTGGAATTAATTTAGAACTAGCTTCCAAATACTGTTGATCACTTAAAGCCAGGCACATGTTGTTGGCTGCGGCACTGGATGGTGCTGACTGAACAGGGAGAACAGTAAGAACAAACGGTAAGACGAGAACTGTTTTCCACATCCTAAATATGCGTAGTGAAAACAACTTGCGCATCTCGGTCAACCTCTTTCATCGATATTGACTCAGAGAATTTGTATGAGCCAGATGAATAATATCCTTAGCGAGTGGCCGCAAAGGGCTCGACACTTAAGCCCGCAGCCACATACATCTCGTGTAGTCGTACTGCATGTGCAAGCGACACATAGCGTCGCACAAACGTCACTACTTGTGTTCGAAACTCACGCCCGTGTCCACCATTGGCGGTCACTAAATGCGCCATCTCGTGCACCAACAACAATTGGCTCATCTTTTTCTTGCGCACCGAAATACACCATTCATCTACAAAGGCCAGCCCCTGCAAACTGCGCGACATCGACATCTGCGACACCACGGGGTGATCAACACCTTCGTTGTCGGCAATCATCATCAACCATTCACCAGCTTCATCGAGCCCCAACACCCGTGTGGGCATCTCTAACTCAAAAGCGTCTTCGACCGCATACGTGCCAGAGTCTTCGCTACTTGTCACGCCTACCCGCACCAATCTGTCGTTGTGCTCCAACACCATTGCGCCCAGCCGAAAACTGTGACCCAGCACGATGCCCAGCACCATAGGCCTCTTTGTCACTCGAGTAACTGCTCGACACCGCATGCAAGTGTGGGGTAGAGGCAACCATGTGTGCGCGTGCTCGCTCTGATCGCTCGACCAACACCAACCCCACGCCCGGCGTTTCTTTCACGATCACTCGGTTCTCTTGTTCGAGCTTGCGCATAATGCCCTCGCAATACCCAATCCACCACGAGGTGCGAAACCGACGATCGCCCGCAGGCATCGTGCGCAATGCCAACATCTCGGCCGCCTGAAACAACGTCTCGAGTGAAAACAAATCATTGGCCGTGCCATACGCAACCATTGTCACTTCGGTCGGGTTCGTCTCCATCATGTCCCGATAGGAATGACAACTCAATGTCTTGGCAATTGTCCACAACAGCGTCCCTCGCCGCACCCGATAGGGCCCCTTGATCACAAACACCTTGCTCGTCACTTCATGAGAGGAAGCATCTCGTGCCTGCCTGCCCGACACAGCATCTTCGTCCAAGTCATATTTCTGCATCAACCGAAAGGCGAGAGCCAATGCC
>WLKU01000020.1 GCA_009701105.1 Actinomycetota bacterium
CGACATGCTGACGTGATTTTGCCACCGCCGTCACATCTTGAGCGCAGTCATTACGACATGGTCTTCACTGCATTTTCAATTCGTAACGTTGCCAATTTTTCTGAGGCTGTGTTCGAGCGCGAAGCCGACCAACCAGATGAGTGGCAGATCTTGGCAAAACTCGCCGGTATTGCGCAAGGTGCTGGGGCAGATGTAGATCCTGCCGTAATTGACGAATACATTTTCGGTTCGCTGTTGAGCAATTTACTGAAAGACAAATCCTCTCCAATACACGGACGCAGCGAAGAAGAGATTCGTGATCTTGTGGACGCAACACAACTGAATGGTCCTGAGCGCATTCTCGACACGTTGCTACGAACAGGCCCATACGGCGAAGCCTTTGGTGCAAACCCGAAGGGCATTAATTTGCAGACATTGCGCGATCAACCACATGGTGTCGATTTCGGCGCACTTGAGCCCCGTATTCCAGAAGTGTTGCGCACACCGAGCGGAAAAGTAGAACTTGCTCCGACAGAATTACTCGCCGACTTGGATCGTTTGAAAGAAGCAATGCACCAAGTAGATGTAGATGGGTTATTGCTCGTTGGTCGTCGTCATTTACGTTCAAATAATTCATGGATGCACAACGTGTCTGTGCTGATGAAGGGTAAGCCACGCTGCACATTGCTGATGCATCCAGAAGATGCCACACGCGCTGGTGTTGTTGACGGAGGAAATGCGCGAATCACGAGTCGCGTTGGAAGCATTGTGGCTGTTGTTGAAATAACACAAAACATTCGTCCGCGAGTTGTGAGCCTTCCGCACGGATGGGGACACGGAGTGAGTGGAACGAAGATGACGATCGCTGCTGAACGAGCCGGCGTGAACTCAAATGTGTTAACAGATGAAGATCAAATGGATCCACTGTCAGGAACTTCCGTATTAAATGGCATTCCTGTTCACATAGAAGCAGTTATCCACTCTTAGTCATGGTTGTACACAGTGCTGTCCACAGCACAATCCCCAGATAAAACCTGAAAATCACAGGGTTATCCACTTCCTCCACACAGGGGTATTGCCTTACAGTTCGAAGTGCATCTAGCAATGGCGCAACGCAACACGGCAGCTGTGAGACCGCAAGGTTTTGAACCTGTGAAAGGGGGGTGTGACGTTGCTAGATGTTTTCTAATATTTCTTTTTGATGTCATTTTCGTGGAGTCGCCAAACCGTTACAGAGCAAGGAAAATAGGAGAGAAAAAAGTGCCCGAAGTTCGACGAGGGTAATTGACAGAAGGTAATTACAATGCTGTAATCAATCCCTACCAGTTGTGGGCAAATCTGCAGTGGGAGTGGTTTGGACACAACATCTAGTGGTCTCGCAAGAGACGCCAGATTCGGTGACTCTCCACTCTGATTGGAAATTTGCCCAGAGCCCGTAGTTATTGAGAAATATCAGTTTTAAGTCGTTTTATTCACCAGTTGTTACGTACCAAAAATACAGAGAGAAGAAGTCAATATGTCAATCGCACCAGAGCGGCTCACCATTGGAATCGGCCGCAAGTTCACCACTGAAGGCGTACACCCATACGACCAGATGGTCTGGGAGAAGCGCGATGCGCGCATTAACAACTGGAAAGACGGAACAATCGCATTCGAGCAACTCGGTGTCGAGTTTCCAGTTGGCTGGTCGCTCAATGCGACCAACATCGTTACTCAAAAATATTTCCGTGGCACACCGGGCACACCAGAACGTGAGCACTCATTGCGACAGGTCATCGACCGCGTAGCAAACACCATTGCCGACTGGGGCATCGAGGGTGGATACTTTGCAGACGCCGACGAGGCCGAGGCATTTCGCGACGAACTGAAGTTTATTTTGGTCACACAGCGCGCAGCATTTAACTCGCCAGTGTGGTTCAACATCGGAGTACCAGGAGTGCCACAGCAAGCAAGTGCGTGCTTCATTCTTTCAACTGAAGACACCATGGACGGAATTCTCAACTGGTATCGCGAAGAAGGAATCATCTTCAAGGGTGGCTCTGGTGCAGGTATCAACTTGTCCAACATTCGTTCAAGTGTCGAGCACCTGAAGGGTGGTGGCACTGCCTCTGGCCCAGTGAGCTTTATGCGCGGCGCAGACTCTTCCGCAGGCACCATCAAGTCGGGCGGCAAAACACGTCGTGCCGCGAAGATGGTCATCTTGAATGTGGATCACCCAGATGTTGAAGAGTTCATCTGGTGCAAAACCCGTGAAGAGCAAAAGGCTCGTGCATTGCGCGATGCCGGCTTCGACATGGATCTCGACGGCAAAGATTCGTTCTCTGTGCAATACCAGAATGCAAACAACTCAGTGCGCGTCACTGACGAGTTCATGCACGCCGTTAAGGAAGATCGCGACTGGACTTACAAGGCTGTCAAGGATGGAGCACCAGTGCGCTCGATCAAGGCTCGTGACTTGTGGCGCCAAATTGCCACCGCATCATGGGAGTGCGCAGACCCAGGTTTGCAATTTGATACCACCATCAACAAGTGGCACACCGCTCATGCAACAGGCCGCATCAATGGCTCCAACCCATGCAGCGAGTACATGCACATCGACAACTCGGCATGCAACTTGGCATCGATCAACTTGCTCAAGTACCTAGACAACACCGACACCTTCGATGTTGAGGCATACCGTCACACCATTGAAGTGATGTTTACCGCTCAAGAAATTTTGGTGGGCAACGCCGACTACCCAACAGAGAAGATCGGCGAGAACAGCCTGATTTTCCGTCAGTTGGGCCTCGGATACGCAAACATCGGTGCATTGTTGATGGCCCTTGGTATGCCATACGACTCGACCGGTGGTCGTGCGTGGGCTGCTGCTTTGACATCGATGATGACAGGTCATGCATACGCCACAAGCGCGCGCATTGCAAGCCGCATGGGGCCTTTCTCGGGCTTTGCAGCTAACGAGCGCTACATGCTCAACGTGTTGCGCATGCACCGCGATGCCAACAACGAAATTGACAACATCGACGTGGTGCAACAAGACCTCGTTGCTGCTGCAACCCATGCATGGGACTCTGCTGTTCGCGACGGCGAAGAGTACGGCGTGCGTAACAGCCAAGCAACAGTGCTTGCACCAACCGGCACCATTGGTTTGATGATGGACTGTGACACAACTGGTATCGAGCCAGACTTGGGTCTCGTCAAGTTCAAGAAGTTGGTGGGCGGTGGCAACATGTCGATCGTCAACCAGACAGTGCCTCGTGCACTCACCAACCTTGGCTACGAAGGTCCTGTCGTTGATCGCATCATTCAATACATCGATGTCAACAAGACCATTGTTGGTTCACCAGACTTGAAGGTTGAGCACTTGCCAGTGTTTGCTTGCTCGATGGGAGACAACACCATTCACTACGAAGGTCACGTGCGCATGATGGGTGCGGCTCAGCCGTTCTTGTCTGGTGCAATCTCAAAGACCGTCAACATGCCAGAAGAGGCAACGATCGAAGAGATCGAGGCGTTGCACATGTTGTCGTGGGAGCTTGGCATCAAGGCTGTTGCTATCTACCGCGACAACTGCAAAGTTGGACAGCCACTTTCTACCGCCAAGAAAGACGGAGAAAAGGGAACTGCCGATGCTGCAGCCACTGCTGGTCAAATGACCAACACAGTTGAGCGCATTGTCGAAAAGATTGTGCACCAGCCAGTGCGTCAGAAGTTGCCACGCTCACGTCGTGGTCGCACCTTCGAGTTCCGTGTTGCTGATTGCAAGGGCTTTGCAACCATCGGCGAATATGTCGACGGTCGTCCAGGCGAAGTGTTCCTCACTGTGTCAAAGCAGGGCAGCACATTGGCTGGCATCATGGACTCGTTTGCAAAGAGCGTCTCGTACGGTTTGCAGTACGGCGTTCCATTGCGCGCATTCATCGAGGCATTCATCAACACGCGCTTCGAGCCAGCTGGCATGACTGATGATTCTGACATTCGCATGGCATCGTCCATCATCGACTATCTCTTCCGCCGCTTGGCTGTCGAGTATCTGTCGGTCGAAGAGCGTGCAGAGTTGGGTATCTACACACGCGAAGAGCGTTTGCAACCAACACTGCCTGGCGTCGAGGAATCGGTAACCAATACTGCTCAAGGCGTCGACGTGATCAGCGATCCGAAGACAGTGCCAACTGTGCAAGAACTTGTTGCACAAATGGACTTCGCAGCACAACAGCCACACGCGCAGGCAACACCAGCTAAAACTGGCGCAATCTGCTCATCATGCGGCTCCGCCAACATGCAACGCGCTGGTGCGTGTTACGTGTGTGGTGACTGCGGATCTTCGTCCGGCTGTTCCTGATTCGTCAGGGGTTAATGCGACACGGCATCCGCTTGATGCCATTAATGAAGTTGCTTTGTAGGTAAGCAGGCTCACCTGTGATTTGCAGGTTGGGCATGCGCGTATAAATTTCATTAAACATCACGCCTAATTCGCGGCGCGCCAAGTTGGCGCCTAAGCAAAAGTGGGGGCCACCAGCGCCGAAGCCCACTTGGCCAGGTGCAGGTGCCCGAGTGACATCGAAGATGTACGGATTTTCGTATACCTCTTCGTCGCGATTGGCTGAGTTGTACCACATCACAATCTTTTCGCCTTGCTTGATCTTGACGCCTCGAATTTCGGTGTCACGTGTGGCGGTGCGACGAAAGTGAATCACTGGTGACGACCAACGAACGATTTCTTCGACGGCAGTCTTGGTGTTGGCTTCGAAGTTGCCAAACCATTTGGTGCGCTCGTCTGGCAGGCGGGTGAGCTCGAGCATTCCGTGGCTGATGGCGTTACGGGTGGTCTCGTTGCCAGCAACGACAAGAAGAATAAAGAAGCTGCCGAACTCTTGTGGCGACATGCGCTCGCCATCAACTTCGGCATGCATCATGATGCTTGTGAGATCATCTTGTGGCGTCTTCAACCGATCTTCGCCGAGAGCCTGTGCGTAGGCAAATATTTCGAGCGCAACGTTGATGAGGTTCTCAAGAGTGCCACCAAAATCCGGGTCGCCTGCACCAAGAATGACATTTGTCCAATCAAGGATTTGTTTTTCGTCGCTTTGAGGGATGCCCATCATCTCGCAAATGATCTGCAAAGGAAACGGTGCGGCAATATTTTCGACAAAATCAAACTCTGAGTCGCCAAACTTTTCAATCACGGTGTCAACGACTGTGCGTGCTTTGATCTTGACGTACTCTTCGATGCGTGCGATCTCTTTTGGCGTGAAGCCTTTGGACACAATGGTTCGCAGCCGCACATGCTTGGGGTCGTCCATGCTGATCATGGACCCAAAAAATTCATTGAGCTCAATCGTGAGATCGGGAATGTTGGTGCCCTTGCCGCTCTGAAACAGGTCGGGATTGCGGCTGGCTTGCCAAATATCCTCATGTTTTGTGAGTGCCCAATATCCAGGCCCGACCGGAAAATTCATCAGTTCAATTTCGGGGAAGAACTTGACGGGGGCTTCATTACGCAATGTGGAGAACACGGATTCACGGTGAACTCGGGGTGCCTTCCAAAATTCGGGATCTGAAAGGTTGATGTGGTCGGGGTCAATGCGGGTCAGTTGGACTGGGCTTTGGGACATGCCGAAATGGTACCGTTGCGTAACTATTTATTAATAACTCAAACGAAAGACACCCCATGACACAAGCAGTGATCGTTGCAACCGCCCGTAGCCCAATCGGCCGTGCCAACAAAGGAACCCTTATTGACTTGCGTCCAGACGAGATGACGGCACAAATCGTGCGCGCCCTCATGGCCAAGGTGCCACAAGTGAAAGGTTCGGACGTCGAAGACTTGATGCTCGGCATTGGTCAACCTGCTGGTGAAGGTGGATTCAACATCGGTCGTATGGTTGCGATTCTTGCTGGTCTCGACGATGTGCCTGGCGTGACGGTCAATCGTTATTGCTCGTCCAGTTTGCAAACAATTCGTATGGCGGCACACGCGATCATGGCAGGCGAAGGCGATTGCTTTATCGCGGCAGGCGTTGAGACCGTGAGCCGTTACCAATATGGTGCAAGCGACATGGCACCAAACCCAATCTTCAAGGGACCAGGCGAGCGCACCAAGTTGCGCAGTGCCGGTGGTCAACCAACATGGACGCCTGCACAGGGGATGGCAGATGCATACATCTCGATGGGTCAGACCGCAGAGAACGTTCGTGAAGTTGAAGGCGTAACTCGTGAAGAGATGGATGCTTTTGGTGCTCGTTCGCAACAACTTGCAGTGAAGAACCAAAACAACGGTTTCTTCGAACGCGAAATTACTCCACTCACATTGCCAAACGGCACTGTGATCAGCAAAGACGATGGCCCGCGCGATGGCACAACTGCCGAAGGTCTTGCAGCACTCAAGCCAGTGTTTCGTCCAGACGGACAAATCACTGCTGGTAACGCATGCCCGCTCAACGACGGTGCAGCAGCGGTCATGGTCATGAGCGACACAAAAGCAAAGCAACTTGGACTCACACCACTTGCACGAATTGTTTCGTCAGGCGTGTCTGGCCTCAACCCAGAAATCATGGGTCTTGGCCCAATCGAAGCCTGTCGTCAAGCGCTCAAGCGTGCTGGCATGACCATCGACAACGTCGATCTTGTTGAAATCAACGAGGCATTTGCTGCACAAGTTATTCCGTCAGCAAAGCACTTGGGCATTTCAATGGACAAGCTCAATATTCACGGTGGAGCGATTGCGCTCGGTCACCCATTCGGTATGACCGGTGCTCGCATCATGACCACCTTGATCAACGGCTTGCAGTCAACCAACAAGACAGTCGGCATGGAGTCGATGTGTGTTGGTGGTGGCCAAGGAATGGCCATGATCATCGAACGCTTGAGCTGACCTCAACATTTATTGATTGGCGACCAAGTCGCCACAACATCACGGCCGCAAGCAGCGTCAGTGATGCCATGAGTAGGGCAACTGCACCGAAGGCAACGATGCCTCCGTTGCTGCTTGCTCCACCAAAGTGTCCATAAATTGCTGGCGTTGTAAACGCAAGCAACATCGACATTAAGAGTCCTGCTGCACCTGCAAGGCCTTGGGCTGCAGATGCGCGACCAATTGGTGCGGCGAGCGCAACTGCAGCGGCTGACGCTGGGTACATCAATGCTTGAGCAATACCTTCGAGCACGTTGAGTGCAACAACAGGCGGAAGAGTTCGAAACAGTCCGTATCCACCAACTGCGGGGACAACAAAAATCATTGCGTACATGGCAACTTTTTGAGGATCATGTCGGTCGGCCAACCTGCCACCATACGAAGCAAAAACAATAAATGGAATGGTGTACAAACCAAACGAGATGCCAACCATCATGTTGCCGCCACCCAAGTCGGTGAGATATCGATCCCACAATGAGTCAAAGATGCCAACGGGAGCCTGAATTGCCATTGCCAGAAGCACCGCAATACGCACCTGCGGGTAACGCAAGAGTTCGATGCTCGCTCGTTGTGAGGTTTCGTTGGTTGGCAACTCGGGAAACGAGCGAAATGCAATCACCAACAATGTGACGAGGCTGACGCCACCAAAAACGAGGAATGTGGAAGAGAGGCCAATCGGGTCAATCAACATTCCACCAAACAATGGGCCAGCAACAAAACCAAGCAATTCAATCCCTGCAAGCCTGCCCAAACGCTCTCCACGTCGGTCTGGGTCAACATGCGAAATGAGTGCGCGCACTGCTGGCATAACGAGACCGAATGACGAGCCGATGACTGCGCGAGCAACAATGAATTGTGTAAGAGACGTGCTTGTTGACATCAGGATCGCACCGAGTGCACTGACCAATAGGCCGAGCATGATCAGTCGCTTGGCGTACCCACGGTCCGCATACGGAGCGATGAACAGTTGCGCCAAAAATCCACTCAGAAAACCGGCACCAGAAATAAAACCAAGACTTGCTGTGGCAAACCCAAACGTGTCTTGAATGTCGCCGAGTGCAGCGAAGATCACGCTGTTGGCGGTGGCAATGCCGAACGAGCAAAACATTAAAAGAAATGCATCTGCCTTGTGATCGCGCAGGTCGATGGTCATGAGCGATACATCATCAACGACCTAGTTCGTTCAAAACTGCATCGCCAAACTGTGGCCATGCATCAAGGGCCCAATCGCCAAACTCGCGGTTGGAGAGTGCAAAGCAAGCAACATTCGCGACAAGATCAATCCAAATAAAGGTTCCGCTACCGCCGAAGTGTCCAAAGGTTGATGCACTATTGCGTGTTGCCATCCAGTGAGGTGACTTGGCGCCGTGGATTTCTGGACCGAGGCCCCATGGGCACGGGTCAAACCTGCCAACGCCAGGCACTACACCTTCGAGCTCGCCGAACTGCGGCGTCGTTGCTTCGATGTATGTGCTCCGTGCAATGAGTTTCGGTGTGCGTAACTCGGCTGCAAATAACGCGAGGTCGGAGATGGTCGAGTGAATGTCTGCAGCAGGTGAGCCAAGCAGTTCGCTTGACGACATACCGAGTGGTGCAAACACCGACTCAAATACGTATTCGTCAAATTCCATTTCGACTCGTAATGCAACATGTGTAGCAAGCATTTCGTATGCCGTGTTGGAATAGACGCGTTTGCGACCTGGACCAATAATCGGTGCACTATTGTCAAACCCATAGCCACCGGCATGGCAGAGGAGGTGTCGAAGGGTGCATCCCTCCTGGCCAACGTGATCGTCGAGCGAAACCGAACCGTCTTCAACTGCAATAAGCGCGGCCCACGCTGTTATGAGTTTGCTGACCGATGCGAGCCGAAATCTGTATTCGGTGTCACCGTCTATGTGCAGAGTGTTTGTCTGGTCAATGACGCCGGCAGCAGTATTGGACGCACCCCATGAGTCGGTGAGCGCAAATGATTGCGCCAGTTTCGTGCCCATAGGCACTAATTCTTGTCGCGAATCAGTTCTGCAACGCGGAATGCAAGGTCAAGCGATTGACGAGCGTTCAGACGTGGGTCGCACACGGTTTCATAACGTGTATCGAGATCGTCATTACTTAAACCTTCTGCACCGCCAAGACATTCAGTGACGTTATCACCGGTGAGCTCGATATGAATGCCGCCTGGCCATGTGCCTTCTGCGCGGTGAGCAGAAACGAAGCCTGTGATTTCACGAATGATGTCGTCAAAGTGGCGGGTCTTGCGGCCATTTGGTGCGGTGAACGTGTTGGCGTGCATTGGGTCGCATGCCCAAACGACTGGGTGTCCGGTGTCGCGTACTGCGCGAAGCAAAGGACGCAAAGTCTCTTCGACATTGTCTGCTCCCATGCGGGTGATCAGTGTGAGTCTGCCTGGGATGCGCGATGGGTTGAGTGTTTCGCACAGGTTGAGCACAAAATCGACGCTTGTCTCTTTGCCGATTTTGCAACCGATCGGGTTGCCCACGCCGCGAAGAAACTCAATGTGCGCTCCGTCGAGTTGGCGCGTGCGTTCGCCGATCCACAGCATGTGTGCACTGCAGTCATACCAACCGCCAGTAAGTGAGTCTTGGCGGGTGAGTGCTTCTTCGTAGCCCAAAATGAGTGCTTCATGACTGGTGTAGACGTCAACTTGATGTAATGCACTGTGAGTCTCGGTATCGACTCCGCATGCGCGCATAAATGCGAGTGCGCGCTCGATCTCTGCTGCCACTTGCTCGTATCGCTGTCCCTCGGCACTTGTGGCCACAAATTCTTGGTTCCATGCGTGCACTCGGTTGAGATCGGCAAAGCCACCCTTTGTAAAGGCGCGCAACAAGTTGAGTGTGCTCGCCGACTGGTGGTAGGCCTGCACTAAACGTTCTGGGTTTGGTCGTCGAGCATCTTCGTGGGGGCTTGGGTCATTGACCATGTGTCCGCGAAACACTGGGAGTTCAACGTTGCCAACTTTTTCGGTGTTGGCCGAGCGTGGCTTTGCAAACTGGCCAGCGATGCGACCAACTTTGACAACAGGAACACCCATCGAATAAGTGAGCATGACAGCCATCTGCAAAATAACGCGAAGCTTTTCGCGAATGTTTACTGCAGTGAACTCTTCAAAGCTTTCAGCACAGTCACCGGCTTGTAACAGAAATGCGTTGCCGCTAGCGACTTGACCTAATGCTGCTTGTAGCGACCTTGCCTCGCCCGCAAAAACGAGCGGGGGAAAGGTGGAGATCTGCTTGAGTGCGCGCTCGAGTTCGCCCGTGTCAGGCCATTGAGGCTGTTGCACAGCAGGCATGCTCTGCCAAGATGAGGGTGTCCAGTTGCGTGTCATAGGGCTCAGTACTTTCAGTGTACGAACCTGCCGTGTTGAAACCCAGCGGGTTTTATACGGTCAGGAAATCGCCAGAGTCTTCGCGCAATGAGTCAACTGCACGGCTCACGAGTCGACGTGCGGCCTCAGCAGTGACGCCGAGTTCTTCGCCAACCTGACGGAAGCTCTTGCGCTCGCCGTCGTGCATGCCAAAGCGTGCTTCGACTGCGTAACGGGCGCGCTCGTCAAGTGTGTTGAGCAAGTTGTCAAGCAGGTCAGTATCAACCATCGACATTACGGCCTCTTCTGGGCTGATGTCGTCGTTTGGTACCAAGTCGCCAAGAGTTGCGTCACCGTCGTCACCAATAGTCTTGTCGAGCGAGACCGGGGTGGTGAGGCGGTGCAATTCTGCGTTCATTGCATCGAGACCTTCTGCATCGCCAGAACCCTGACGAAGTGCTGCACGCAATGTTGCCGAGCGATCACCAGGAATACGGATGAGGCTGGCCTTCTGGTCGAGCGCGCGGCCGATGGCCTGACGAATCCAGAATGTTGCGTATGTCGAGAATTTGAAACCACGGCGCCAGTCAAACTTGTCGACGGCGTGCTCGAGGCCCAAATTGCCCTCTTGGATCAAGTCCAACAAGTCCATGCCCTGTGGCAATGGGTAACGACGGGCAATCGAGACAACCAGTCGGAGGTTGGAACGGATGAAGTGATCTTTGGCCTTGGCGGCGCCACGGAGGTCGGCGCGCAATGCTGCACCGCGCTCGCCCTTTTTCATCGCTGCGGCCGCATCGCGACCTTTTTCGATGGCCTTGGAGAGGTTGCGCTCGTCCTCTGCGTTGAGGAGGGCGACTTTGCCGATTTCGTTGAGATAGAGACCGATTGCGTCAGACATGGTGGGGGGACCGTTTCGAATGTGTGGGGGGTTTATGGGGGGATTAACTACATTAGTTCATCGGCAGGTTTTGCGCTAGTGGTAAATAGAATTTTTTTGAAATTCTTAAACACTTATGTTTATTGGGTTCTGGGTATTTCAGTGATGTTCTCAACCTTGCTGAGTGTTGCAAAACTGTACGACCGAGGTAGAAGCAGATCTTTCTAGACTGACAGGCGTGTCACAACCCAAACATCAGCGAATCGGATTGTTTGGCGGCACCTTCGACCCGCCTCACGTGGGTCATCTCGTTACGGCGATCAATGTGCGCCATGCTCTGAATCTGGATGTTGTGATTTTGATGGTCTCACACGACCCGTGGCAGAAGTCTGGCGTGCGCGATGTTTCGCCGGCCGAGGACCGGTTTGCGCTGGTGGAAGCTGCAGTGCGCGATGTCGAAGGGTTGGTCGCTGGGCGTGACGAAATCGATCGCGGTGGCCCAAGCTTTACTGCCGACACTTTGCAGGGTCTTGCACACCAATACTCAGGCGCACAGCTGTTCACCATTGTTGGCGACGACGCGGCTGCAGGTTTGCCAAGTTGGGAGCGAGTTGATCATGTGGTCTCGCAATCACAACTTGTTGTTGTTGATCGACCAGGAGTGAGTGTTGACTTGCCAAAACAGTTTGAATGGCTTCGAGTCGAGTCCCCACGACTTGAAGTGAGCAGCACCGACCTCAGATTGCGCTTTGCTGACGGCCGACCCACCGATTATTTGGTGACTACTCCAGTGTTGAATGAAATTCAGATTCGTGGCATGTACGGATCAGGTGAGAGAATTAACCGCTCATGACCGCAATTCCCTCTCGGCAACGTAACAGAATGCTCGCAGCGCTTGCATGTGGTGTCGCGTCGGCATGTTTGCTCCCGATCGGCGGCGTGATTGCGGCGCGCTCGTTGTTGAATTCATCAGGTGGCACTCGTGTGGACGACAGTGGGGCACTACTCATACCGGCCACACCGGCTGCATTGCTTGCCACAGTCAATGACGTCAATCAGGTCACTTCGCTCACCGCATTTGTGCTTGATCCAAGCGGGGTCGGCGGCACCATTATCTCACTTCCAGTTGGCACCCGCGCAGAGTCAATTGGTCAACAATCACCGCATCGCCTTGCCGACACGTTTGCTCAAGCGGGCGTGGAAGCCATGTTGCTCGAAGCCGAAGGTGCACTTGACGTGACGTTTAGCGTCGTCGGCGCAGTGGGCCGCAATGACTTGGCAGGAGTACTCAATGTGCTGCCACCAATACCTGTCACGTTTGAAAGTCCGGTGATGAACACTGCAATGGTGATGCCAGATCCTGCGACTACGACGACGATTAAGCCGCGAAGCTCACGGTCGACGGAAACAACTCTGCCGCCACAACCCGTCGCAGTAGACAGCGAATTTTTCCCTGCTGGTGAGCAGATGCTCACGGGAGATCAGGCAGCGTTGGTGCTGTACGCGCAAAGACTCGGTGAGCCAGAACTTGATCGACTAACTCACATCAAGGCAATGTGGAATGGCGTTGCTGCTGCAGTCGGCACTGGGCTAGCACCTGAAGTTGCACAATTTGATCCTGCGCTCGTAGGTACAGAATTACCCAATGAAATTGGAGCATTTGTCCGCAGGGTGCTTGGTGGCCCGATTCAGGTTTGGCAGTTGAGTGCACAGCCTCTTGTAGGAGCAGATAACCCATTGGGGATTGATATCTATTCGCTAGACCGCTTTGAAGTGTTGATGATTATGGCCAGCGTGGCGCCAAGCAGTTTGTCAATTGCTAATGACACACTTGCGGTACAGGTAGATAGTCCGTTCAACGATGCAAATATTACTCACGCAATTGTCGAACGGTTGAGTTATCTCAATGTGACTGTGGCCTTGATCAGAAATTTGACTATTAGTCCGCAACAAAAAACTGTGATCAAAACGACAACGGTGATTGCGGATGAATTGAAGAAAATCGGTCTTGATGGAGTTGTGGGACCGATCTCATACGGCAAATGGGAAGATCCGGTGCAGGGAATCGGTGCGCAAATTGTTTTGGGCCAAGACTTTGTTGACTTCTTGGAATCTGCGCCAGCGCTGCCGCCAACTACCGTGGCTACCGATGGCTGAGAAAAAATCAGTAGCAAAGAAAGTAGTAGCGAAGAAAGTAGTAGCGAAGAAAGTAGTAGCGAAGAAAGCAGCAACCAGAAAATCAAAAGTTTCGGCAGCCTTGCAACTCGCCCAAGTAGCGGCCCGTGCAGCAGATGACAAGCAGGGCTCAAATATTACGGTGCTCAATGTCGGCGATGTGTTGGCAATTACCGAGTTATTCGTGGTAGCAACTGCAAGCAACTCGCGCCAGGTGGGAGCAATCCAAAGTGAGGTGAGCCACAAAGTGCGAGAGAAACTTGGTCGGTCGCCGTTGCGCAGTGAGGGAACGGTCGAGCAGCAATGGGTGCTTATCGACTACGGCGATGTGGTGGTGCATATCTTTGCTCAAGAAGCGCGTGATTTCTATGAGATCGAGCGCTTGTATTTTGATGTGCCTGTGGTGAGTTGGAGTCTTGGCGACTAAGTTCGTGATTATGACAACAGTAAATAACTCCAATTTTGGATTAAGTGGTTTGCGTGCGCTTGTCACTGGCGGCGGCTCGGGAATTGGTAAAGCAATCGCCGATGCCATGATCAATGCTGGTGCAACAGTGGTGGTGTGCGACGTCAATGATTCGACAAAGCCCAACTACATCTGCGATGTGTCTTTGACGAGCGATGTGGAAGCAATGTTTGCCGCGATCGAACGCGACCTTGGCGGCTTGGACATCTTGGTCAACAACGTTGGTGTGCCTGGCCCAACGGCACGAGTCGACGAGATGGATCCCGATGCCTACGACGAGTGTGTGCGCATCAACCTGGGCGGCACGTTTCGTTGCACCCACTTCGCTGTGCCGATGTTGCTCAAATCCAAAGGTTCGATCATCAACATTTCTACAAGTGCGGGGATATTTGGCTACCCATTACGTTCGCCGTATGTTGCAGCAAAATGGGGAATCATCGGCCTCACAAAGTCGTGGGCAATGGAACTTGGCGAGTTTGGTGTGCGAGTCAATGCCATCTGTCCGGGTTCGGTGAGCGGCCCGCGGATGGATGGAGTTATTGAGCGCGAAGCATTGGCAACTGGTTCGACAGCGAGCGACATTCGCACTGGTTATGAAAAACAAGTTTCGCTACAGACATTTGTCGATGCCAGCGATATTGCGGCTTCTGCAGTATTTTTAAGTTCACCCGCTGCACGATTTATTACGGGGCAAGTACTGCCGGTTGACGGCAATATTGAAACGATGAGGGCATAGCCACGATAGATTGACGGCGTAAAACCGTGAGTACACGGGGCTATAGCTCAATTGGTAGAGCGCTTGCATGGCATGCAAGAGGTCAG
>WLKU01000021.1 GCA_009701105.1 Actinomycetota bacterium
CGCCAAGACTCCATCAACCTTGCATCCGACCGTGTTGCTCAAGCCAGTGGCGAGCAACTGGGTCGTCGCGCCGAACAAATCGACGCGTCACTTAAAACAGTTCAAGAAAGTATTGGTCTACGAATACAACAGATGGACGACGAGATCAAACGTCTGCGCGAACAAAACGCCGAAAAGTTTGGCAGCGTCGACAAAGCAGTAAGCGACCTACTCAAAAGTACTGGCGACCTCAACAATGTGTTGTCAAGCTCGCAAGCCCGTGGTCAATGGGGCGAGCGAATGGCCGAAGACTTGCTCAAGGCCGCCGGCCTCATCGAAGGTATCAATTACGAAAAGCAAGACACCATCTCGGGCGGCGGGCGTCCTGACTACACGTTTCTGATGCCTCCCGATCGAGTGCTGTACATGGACGTCAAGTTTCCTATGGACTCCTATACCAAGTTTGTGAATGCCACAGACTCTGGCGTAATGGCTTCATTAAAAGCCGACTTCATGAAGGCCGTGCGCGACCGAGTGAAAGAACTCGAGCGTCGCGACTACGTCGTATCAACCACCCAACAATCCCTCGACTATGTGTTGTTATTCGTGCCCAACGAAAGCATCACTGGCTTTATTCATGAAGCCGACCCATCGCTCATCGACTGGGCGCTCGAGCGCAAAGTCGTGTTGTGTTCTCCCCTCACGCTGTATGCGTTTCTGGTCGTGGTGCGTCAAGCCACCGAAAGTTTCCACACCGAGAAAACCGCCGCTCAAATCATGCAGATGATGGGCAAGTTTCGCAAGCAGTGGGAGTCGTATGTCAAGTCGCTCGACAAGGTCAAGCGCAACTTTGACAATATGCAAGAAGAACTCGATGATCTCACTGTTGGCAAGCGCTTTAAAGGACTCAACCGAGAGACCAAAAAGATGGAAGAACTACGCAAGCGCCAGAACATCCCCGAACTACTTGCCGGCGATGACGACGCTGTCGACAATGACAATGACAATGACAATGACAACGACGCCGATAGCGACGAAGAATAAGCGTCATTTCTAGTACAGTGACATCATGATCACTGAAGACTTTGGCAAGTCACTTGTCAATACGTTCAACGATCCATATGTGCACAAGGTGCACCTGCTATTCAACGAGTGGTGGAAAGAAGCAAGTCAGAAAGCAAAAGACTCATACGTCAACATCATCAATCAAGATCCACACTTTGCCGAGTTTGCCAATGGCGCTCTGTATACCCAGCCCATTGACTTGGATGCCGCCGGTGCCCTGCCAATAGGCACAGTAGGTCGCTCGTATCACGACTGGATTATCGACAACAACTTGATTGCTGCGATCATCACCAACTACGAAGCCCTACACGATTCGCTAGTAGCAGCAGGAAAACTCGACGGAATGCCCGACGAGATGAAGCATGCGGTGTTGCGCTCGTACCAAACCCACGACTTTCAGCATGTGATTACTGGCTACGACTCGAGCCCTTATGGCGAACTTGCGTTGCAAGCCTTTGGTCTTGCCCAATTGCAATTTCCGTACTTTGCCATGTGGCTGAGTGTCACAACAACTCGAATGACCTACATCAACCCAAACTCAATTACCTCAGCAATGGATGCCATCAGCGCTGGGTGGACACTGGGCCGCAATGTTGCCAATATCCAATGCGAAAAATGGGAAACGATGCTCGACCAACCACTAACAGAAGTTCGTGCGCGCTACGGCCTCACTGGTTCCCCAAGTTTGCGAGTTTCTCCAGCTGTTTAAGTTGAAATGCTCTTCTTTAGAACTGCAGCACCGAATTGATTTCATAACCTTCAATCAACTTGCGACCACCGAGCACGGGTAATTCAATCAGAAACACCAACCCCGCAACTTTCGCACCAAGACTCTCCACCAAACGAATAGTCGCTGCGGCAGTGCCACCAGTAGCCAACACGTCATCCACGATGATCACAGAGTCGCCCTTGCCCACCGCATCGGCATGAATCTCGAGGGTGTCTGTGCCGTACTCGAGCGTGTACGACTCACTCACCACTGTCCATGGCAACTTGCCAGGTTTGCGCACTGGCACAAAGCCAGCACCCATGCGCATAGCCACTGGCGCAGCGAAGATAAACCCACGGGCTTCGACCCCAATCACCTTGTGTGGCTTCGTGTTGCCACACAGCGACACAAGCGCGCCGACAGCCAGATCAAAGCCAATTGGGTCTGCCAACAACGGGGTGATGTCGCGAAACATGATGCCTGGCGATGGCACGTCTGGAATAGTGCGAATCAGACGCTTGATTTTGTCAATGGACATCGCAGAAAATCTATTTGTTGATATCGATTAGACGCGTGCACGCGACTTGGTAAATCGCATTGCACCATCTTCAATTGGTGATTTGCGAAACATCTTTTTGTCACGCTTGAAATTTTGTGGGTTGATCCACGGCTCACGATCGCTTTGGCGAGGAAACTTATGCATTGAACGCTCCATATAGCCAGAGGTGAAGCTGCCAATCCAAGGGCGTTCCGGCATGTCCTTGTCGCTCTCGCGCAATTCAGGAACACAAATTTCGGTGCCGGTCTCTTTCATGTGGTTGAGCAAGCGACACACATACGTGCATATCAAGTCGGCGCGCAGCGTCCATGATGCATTGATATATCCGAAGACCGAACCCATGTTGGGCACTCCCGAATATCCAAAGCCCTTGTACGACCACGTCTTGGCAAAGTCAACTGGCTTGCCATCAACAACAAAGTCCATCTCGCCGAGTGTCACTAAATTGAGGCCAGTCGCGGTCACGATGATGTCGGCTTCAAGAGTCTCGCCCGATGCAAGCGTGATGCCAGTCTCAGTAAAATTTGCAATGGTGTCAGTGACCATCGTGGCTTTGCCAGATCTGATTGATGCAAACAAATCACCGTTTGGCACCAAGCACAAGCGTTGATCCCATGGGTTGTACTTGGGTGTGAAGTGTTTGTCGACGTCGTAGTCGGGTCCTAGTTCGGCGCGCACACCACCCAGCAATAGTGCCTTTATCTCGAGTGGCTTTACGCGCGTGCGCTTGTACACAATCTGTTGCATCGTGGTGTTTTTGAGTCGGGTGACGCTGTAGGCCATCTTGGCTGGCAAGAATTTGCGCAAACGATTGGCCACGGGGTCAGAGTCTGGTCTTGAAACAACATATGTCGGTGAGCGCTGCAGCAACGTGATGTGCGCGGCTGTCTGTGCCATGGCCGGCACCAACGTCATTGCTGTTGCACCCGAACCAATCACGATGATGCGCTTGCCCGCATAATCCAAATCTTCCGGCCACTTTTGCGGATGCACAATTTGTCCCTTAAAGCGATCGAGTCCCGCAAACTCTGGCGTGTAGCCACCCTTGTAGCTGTAGTAGCCGGAGCACATAAACAAATAGTTACATGTCATTTGTACGGTCTCGTTCGTATCTTTGCGAGTTGCGGTCACTGTCCAACGTGCCTCATCGGTTGACCACTCGGCTTTCGTTACCAAATGTTTGAAGCGAATGCGTTTGTCGATGCCGTACTCGACAGATGTGTCTTGCACATACTGCAAAATTGATGGCCCATCGGCTATCGATTTCGCTGCAGTCCACGGTTTGAAGCTGTAACCGAGCGTGTGCATGTCGCTGTCCGAGCGAATGCCTGGGTAGCGAAACAAATCCCATGTGCCACCCAAACTGTCACGACCCTCCAAGATCACAT
Organism: Actinomycetota bacterium; assembly: GCA_009701105.1. The sequence continues at coordinate 3,701 of WLKU01000021.1, forward strand.
AACTGCGATCTGGGCTCATCGTTTGCAAGTGATAGCCAGCACTAATGCCTGTAAGTCCTGCCCCAACCACCACTACATCTACGTGTTCCATTGGATCAAACTTTACTCATCTCGGGTCAGTGACTGTGTAGTCGGGCATCCTTCACCCATTTCCAGTGCATCCGTCCATGGTCGGCATTTGCTGCCAACACTCCACCCACAGTGCCATCAGCCCAAGGTGCGCCAGGCAAGACTTCCTCCAACTGAACATCACTCAAGTCGGACAAGAGTTGCAACGTGACGGCTCGCGCACTTGCGCCAAGCGCTACGACTTCACTCAGAGACTTGCCATGGTGGGTCATTTGCCATTCCTCAGTCATTGCGTGCACTGACGCCATGATCTGCTCTGTCGAACGAGCCACGCCATTATCGTCAACGCGCAAACCCACCGGGTTGGCATCACCTGCAATGTGCTTGCGAATCATTGCAGCAAAATTACGTTCAATCAGGGCCAAGTGCGCCAGATGATCGAGTGCTGACCAAAAGTTCTGCGGGTTGTGCTCGCTCGGTGTCAGGTCGGCATATAACTCATCGTCTGTCAATGCTGCGTATGTATTCAGTAGCCAGGCCCGGTCTTCATTCAGTTTCTTCTCTATGTCAAGACGATTCATTTCGCCAGACTAGACCACTCGTAAACTGGGGATGTGCCAGTTTTTGAGCGACATTCACTTTCGATCAATTATGAGATCTTTGGAAGTGGCCCACGAGTTTTATTTTTCAACGGATCAGGCGGATCAATCGAGGGCTCACAGTTACTCATCAATGCATTTGCAAAAACATTTCAAGTCCTTGTGCACGATCAACGCGGTCTTGGCAAAACTTCAGTGCCTGATGGGCCATACACCATGGCCGATTATGCCAATGATGCTGCGGCATTACTCGATCACATTGGATGGCAGACCACAAATGTTATTGGCCTGAGTTTTGGCGGCATGGTTGCCCAAGAATTTGGAGTCACGTATCCAGAACGCATTCAACGGCTAGTGCTGATGTGCACATCTGGAGGTGGCATTGCTGGGTCGTCATACCCTCTGCACCAACTTGCGCAACTGCCCACAACCGAACGAAACAAAGCGCTCCGGCTACTCACTGACACTCGTTTTACCGATGAATGGCTTGCAGAGCATCCCGTAGACGCCGAAATCATGCGCTTTCAAGAAGATCGTCCAGATACGCAAAAAACCAAACTTCAGATACTTGGCGAACGACTGCAACTTGAAGCACGCATGGGCCACGATGTTGCCGATCGGCTGCATCTCATTTCGGCACCAACATTGATTACTGCCGGCAGATTTGACGGCATCGCACCACTGGCAAATTCACAAGCAATTGCCGAACGAATTGCACACTCAACGCTCAACGTGTATGAGGGCGGTCACCCATTTTTGTCCCAAGATCGCCAAGCAATACGAGACATCCGTACTTTTCTTAGTCAGTAAGAGCCGATAAACTGACAGTTCCTTCGCGGGTGTAGCTCAATGGCTAGAGTCCGAGTTTTCCAAACTCGTTATGCGGGTTCGATCCCCGTCACCCGCTCTCAGTGGCAGTACCAATCGGTTCAACAACGCGACCGTCATATTGAATATGGCGGCTGCAGTGAGTGCGGTGCTCACACCAAAGGTCGATGCGCCTAGGCCCCACCCAAATGCACCGATCGATGCGCCGAGCCACACCATCAGCATCGCAAGTGACGAACCACGTCCGCGCACCCAGTCGGGCAACTGCACCATAAACGTCGAAAACATCGTGGTCAGCATTGCCATCGTGCCCATCCCGCAGATGAGCATGGCCGCAACTGCAACCCAAATCACAGAAGTGTTTGCAAATACTGCTGTACCACACGACCACACGGCTGCCGCACAAAGCACGACCATCTCGGTTGACATCGCTCCTCGCACTCGTGGCAACACCCACACAGCGGCAACCGCACCAACCCCAAGTGCACCTGACAGCAAACCAAAGCCACTTGCCGACACATCCAAATTCTCTTTTGCAACGACAGGCATCACCGAAGTAAGCGCCGATGTCGCTCCAAGCACAAGAGTCAGTCGCAGCGCAACATTGCGCAGATTCGCCGCACCAACAATATGTTTAATGCCTTCGCCAATTGCATGATTGACACCCTGCTGACGGGGCTCACGCTGCGCCGTCGATTTAAAGCGCTGAGTGACTATGACTATGCCAATAAACGAAACTGCGTTGAGCGCGAACACCGCCCCAGGGTTGAAAAGAGCAATCAGCAGACCAGCGAGTGCTGGCCCTACCGATTGGGCGATGTTGCGCGAAATGGAATCGAGACCGATTGCTTGTGGCAAGTTCTCGGCATCAACAATCTCTGGTGTGAGAGCCATAAATGCTGGTGCCGAAATCGTCAGTGCGATCGACTCAAAAAACGTGCCAGCCAAGAGCCAGTTGACCGACAACAGATCGCTCCATTGCATCACCGCGAGTGCACCTGCAATAAACAACGCAACTATTTGAGTAACCGCAATGAGCCGTCGCCTGTCAATCATGTCTGCCAATGCGCCAGCGTGCAGCGCAAGCAAAAAGCCTGGTGCCGCCCATGCCGTTTGCACCAGCCCTACAAGTGTTGGTGATTCGGTCAATGTGGTCATCGTCCATCCAGCAGCAGCGATGTGCATAAATGTTCCGATATTGGATACCAAACCTGCAATCCAGAGCGCCCTAAAAACTCGTATTTTTAGTGGCGACCAAGGACCAGACATGCGTCATAATATACCCATGCCCGCAGATGAGGATCTCGTCACTTCGCGTGGGCTCGTAGTTCCCTTTGCTTCACTCAATTGGACATTTGCCCGCTCTACCGGGGCAGGCGGTCAGCACGTCAACAAAACATCCTCAAAATCCACCTTGGCCGTCACCACATCTGAGATAACTGGCCCCGACTTGGCAGTCGAGCGCGTGCGAGCGCTTCTTCCGGCAGAGATTCGGATTACGGTTCAAAAAAGCCGCAGCCAGTGGCGCAATCGACAACTCTGCATGACCCAATTGCGCGAAATGCTCGATACCGCCGCCATGCCTCCTGCCCCTCCACGCAGAAAGTCACGCCCCACGCGTGGATCAGTTGAGCGCCGCCTTGAAAGCAAGCGTCGCGAGAGCAGCAAAAAAGAATCGCGCCGCACCGACAACTGGTGATTGGTGATACCAAACAAGTGACCCATAAGTAACCCATCGAAATTGTGCTGTAATACGACTGTAATCTTATAAAACCCATACCAAATATGGCTCAAAGCGAGTATCCACCACTTGCACAAACATGCTTCTTACCGTTGAATATGTAGACATCCCGTCTACAGAACTGGGGAAATACGAATATGTACACACTTGGATACCTACTCCTGGCAGCTGCTCTGCTTGGTGCCGTAACGACCGTTGTCGATTCGGTATTGGGCACGATTCAGTTATCAGCAATCATCAAGAAGATTCCAATCATTGGTTCAAACTGGGGCCTCATCGTTGCAGTCGCAATGTGCTGGTACCTCAAAATGGCACCAGCATCTGGTTGGGGCATGAGCTTCTCCGATGACTGGATGACATACACCGCAAACGGCGCAATCGTGATGGGAATGATTCCTGTTAAGGATGCTGTCATTTCAATGGTTGGCAAGGGATTGCGCGCTTAATTCGCGTTAATCAAAGCGAACTCGAAAAGCCGTCGGCGCAAGCCGGCGGCTTTTCTATTTGTACTGTAAATTTCACCTTCCTCACGCCAACTAGCGTGAGGAGAATGGCGCTAGACCCAAACCTCGTTGCAACCTATAAACGAGATGGTGTGGTGGTATTGCGCAATCTCGTGTCATTGGACGCTCTTGAATTGCTGCGACAAGGGGTCCTAGCCAATATGCAGTCTCCTGGCCCATGGGCCAACGAATACACACCCGCAGGCTCTAGTGGTCGCTTCTTCGACGATTACGTCAACTGGCAGAGAATTCCTCAGTTCAAACAAGTAGGCAACACAGGTTCAGTTCCAATGGCTGCGCTCGACCTCATGGAAACTAAGACTGTGCGCATGTTTCACGAACATGTGCTTGTAAAAGAAGCCCAGACACGTGAGGTGACCCCATGGCACCACGACGACCCCTACTACGGCATCAACGGCATGGACAACGTCAGCATTTGGATTCCGCTCGACCCAATACCTAAGTCGGTAGCGCTGCGATTTATCGTCGGGAGCCATCTGTGGGATAAGCGTTTTATCCCCCGCCGATTTGCCGATCAATCTGCATATGTCGACGAGGCAACGGACTTTGTAACCATGCCCGATCAAGGTGACCTAAACAAAATGCAATCAATCACATGCCCCGTCAATTTGGGCGATGCTGTTGCATTCCACTACCGCACTCTGCACTCGGCACCGGGCACATTCGGCACCGAAGTCCATCTCCGGCGTGCGGTCAGTTTTCGTTACGTCGGCGACGATGCTGTGTTTGCTTCGCGCCCTTGGCGCACATCGCCACCACTTGAAGGCAACGACTTATCGTTCGGTGATCAGTTAGACGATCTGCGATTTCCTATTGTTGCAACTCGATAGCTAACCGAAATTTATGCGCCATCGCGCAGTGGTGCACCCATTGGCTTAAACGAAAATCTACGGAACACTTCGGCGTAGCCACCTTCGTACAACAAGCCGGCATCACGAGCTCGCTCCACAGCATTGGTCTTGCGCGCAAGTACCTGGTATTCATACCAAGGCACACCAGGCTCATCATGGTGAGCAACGTGCAAGTTGTTGTTCAGCATCAGCAGGCTCATAAATGGACCTGCCATGACCATCGCGGTTCGCGTCTCTTCCCCTGCCTGATATTTGTGTTCTGGAAATGGACGAATCGCATTGAGGATTCGCCCACCGTAAGTAGTGCCGAGCGCAAATTGCCAAAGCGGCATTCCCGCAACTGATTGAACGAGAAAGACGACCACAACAAGACCAACTGCATGGACTGCCACCGCAAACCATGCCTGCTTATCCCCTCGAAGCATCAGTCGAATCTTGGACCAGAGATATGTCACTGTGCTCACAATTGTCCACACAAACATACGGAACAAAATGGTGCGGTTGGCCCAGTATGCAGCCTTGCGCAATCGTCCAGCACTCTCCCAAGCTTCTGGCGATACGTAGTAGCTCTCATTGTCGAGACCTGGGTGCGTGAGATCGGACTGATGGTGCTCGACGTGGTCTTTTTTAAAACTGAAATAGGGAATCCACAGCGTGACAGGAATCGACCCGATGACATCATTGATCCACTGACGTCGAAATGGATGACCATGGATTGTCTCGTGTTGCATGCTCAGGTGCCAGGCACCAAGCACGCTCAAGAATGGAATGGTGAGAAAAGGCGTCAATACTTCGCGACGCATCACAGTGAGAATTGTGAGCCCATAGACCGCAACAATTACGGCGAGCGTACGCCACTCACCTCGCCCATTGAGCAGTGATTTTTGGGAACCAGGGGCTTGTGACACGCCTACATTCTACAATGTGACAGTGCCTCGACTAGTTGCTCTCGCCAAAACTTATGGCCCAGGACTTGTATTTGTCGGCGTAGTGACATTTGTCGGTTTTGTTATCCATTGGAATTTTGAAACTATTTCCCCACTTGTCGCATCGCTGGTGTTGGGTGTGCTTATTGGAAATATTATTTCGATCCCAAAAATATTTGTCTCCGGACAGAAGTTTGCAGCAAAAAAAGTCTTGCGTTTTGGCATCGTGCTCCTCGGCACACAGCTTGCCATCAAACAAGTCGTGGATCTCGGTGGCCGCGAATTAATCGTTGTTGTCAGTGTCGTTGCGCTCACCTTTCTTGGCACATTGTGGCTTGGTCCACGTCTTGGAGTATCAAAATCGCTTTCGCTTCTCATAGCAACTGGATTCTCCATCTGCGGTGCTTCTGCTGTCGCTGCGATGGAAGGCGTAGTTGATGCCGACGAAGAAGAAGTCACGTACGCCATCGCACTCGTAACCCTGTGTGGAAGTTTGGCAATTGTGCTGCTGCCACTCTTACGCAACGTGCTTGGTCTTTCAGATCCACAACTGTTTGGATCGTGGGTCGGAGCAAGCGTGCACGACGTAGCCCAAGTGATCGCCACTTCGTCTACCGGTGGAGATGCGGCAGTTCAATCGGCAACTGTGGTCAAACTCTCTAGGGTCGTATTGCTTGCGCCACTTGTCGCCAGCGTCAGCATTTGGGTTCGTCGCTCATCGAGTGGCCTCGTAGCCAAAGCCAAAAAGGCAGACGAGAAACATGTCAGCATTGTCCCCCTTTTCGTAATCGGATTTCTTGTGATGATCGCGGTGCGCACGACCGGTGTCATTCCCGACAACTGGCTCACGACGCTCAAGACGATCGAACAAGTTTGTCTTGCAAGTGCTCTGGTGGGTTTGGGTTCCGACGTGCGCATTGCCAGACTCCTCAAAGTTGGCGGCCGGCCTCTGTTGCTTGCACTGATCAGTTGGTTTGGAATAGCAGTCGTTTCGCTGATTGGCGTCCGACTCGTTGCTTAAAAGCTCGCCCAGTTGTTAGAGCGCGCCAACCACGCACTTGCCTCCGCGCACAACAGCGCGGGTTTGATTCACACCAGGCCGGTATGCCAAGTGAATGTGGCTTGGGGCGTCTAACACAACAAAGTCGGCTCGCGAGCCAGCACACAGGTTGCCAATGTCGTTACGTCGCAATGCCTGTGCACCGCCCTGCGTGGACGACCACAATGCTTGGTCAGGGGTCATACCCATCAAGATCACTGCAAGCGACATCACAAACGGCATCGATGTGGTGTACGAAGAGCCCGGATTGCAGTCTGTCGCCAGAGCTACGGTCACTCCCTGTTCGATCATGTGTCGAGCATGTGGAAACGGCGAACGCGTGCACAACTCAGCCGCAGGTAACAACGTTGCCACCGTCGTTTTATTGGCACTCGACAGTGCCTCAATGTCTTTTTCGGTGAGGTGGGTGCAGTGATCGCATGAAGCGACACCTAGCTCGACACCGAGTTGTACTCCGCCTCCCCTTTGCAACTGGTTGGCATGAATTCGTGTTCCAAGACCGGCCTTTGCGCCAGCCTTCAAGATCTCTCGCGACTGATCAACATCAAATGCCCCACGATCACAAAACACATCAATCCACTTGGCGTGCGGCAAGCACGCATTGAGCATCTCGCCAACAACGAGATCAACATAATCTTCTTGCTCTACGTCTGTCGGATAGAGGTGCGCACCAAGAAAAGTTGTTTCAGTAGTCACTGTGCGCGCAATCCGCATCGAACGCTCTTCATCCTTCACTGATAGTCCATATCCAGACTTGACCTCAAGGGTCGTGGTACCCGAACACAACGCCTCATAGGCAAGGTGCTGTGCGTTCAGCGATAACAACTCGTCGCTTGCAGCCCGGGTGGCCATCATGGTGCTCTGAATGCCACCAGCGGCGTACGGGAGACCCTCCATGCGAGCCTCAAACTCGTTTGCCCTGTCGCCAGCAAACACGATGTGAGTGTGGCTGTCAACAAAGCCAGGAATGATGGCGCATCCGTCGCAACTGATTGGTTGCGCTTCGGTGTATTGATCGATCTGATCTTGCGGGCCGCACCAAACGATCTTTCCGTCGTCGTCGGCTACAAGACCTGCATTATTGATAATGCCGAGCGGTCCATTGCCAATTGCTGGATCGTTAGTAACAAGGTGTCCGATGTTGTTGAGTGCGAGCATCATGAACCGTGCTTTGCGACGAGTGCCTTAGCGCGATCCACGAACGCGTCGTGATGAAAGAGATTGAATGAGTCCCACGTGGTCAATGTCCCAGAGTCAATCACTTTGTCGAGAAACAAGAGTCCATCCAAGTGGTCAACTTCATGTTGAAACGTGCACGCTGTCAGACCAAGAATGTCTCTATCAATCGGGTTGCCGTCTCTGTCCCATGCAGTTAAGTGAAGACGAGTATGACGAGCCACCTCGCCACGAATGCCGGGAACCGACAAGCAGCCCTCCATGTTTTTAAACATGTCGTCGTCGAGCGGTGTAAGCACAGGGTTAACCAAAATTGTCAGTGGTACTCGCGGCTTGTACGGGTAGCGCGGGTTGTTATCGACCTCGACAGCGCAGATGCGCTGATGTCGCAGCACTTGCGTTGCAGCAAGTCCAGCACCATTTGCATGACGCATTGTCTCGATAAGGTCATCAATAAATGCTTGAGTCTCGGGCAATGCAAGTTGCTCGCGAGTTACTTCTTTCGCCACCCACTTGAGCTCTGGGTGACCCACTGTTGCTATCGGTAAGACGGTCATAAGCCTTACAGTGTAACGACTGCGGCAATTGCCCTTCCAAGTCCACCCACCACGTCAGACACGGTGAGATGTTGGTGATCCTGCACTATTTGACGCCCGCCTACCCAGACATCGCTCACATCGGCTGGCGAAGCCGAATGAACAATATGGGCAGCAGCATGAGCGGCATCAAACGACGCAAGGCGCACCGAGTGGAGCGACAGAGCAATGAAGTCGGCTGGAGCACCCACCTGTATCCCGTGCTGACCCCACCCAAGCGCAGTTGCACCGCCCGCAGTTGCAGCAATCAACAAACTTGCAGGCGTATGAGCACCACGTTTACCAGTTACGAGTCGCTCGTCAGTTTCTACTGCGCGAGCCTCTTCAAACATGTCAATAAATGCATTCGAGTCCGTACCGAGTGACAACACTGCCCCGCATTCGCTTAACGAGCTTGCAGGGCCAACACCGTCAGCTAAATCGCGTTCCGTAGTTGGACACATGCACACGCCACTGTGACTCGACCCGAGCAACGAAATATCGGTTGCAGTCAAGTGCGTAGCGTGCACTGCGGTGAAATGCCTACCAAGCAAACCCGCATCAGCCAACACTTGTGTCGGTGTCTTGCCGGTAGCAGCAATGCATGCCGCATTTTCTGCTGGCTGTTCGCTCACATGCACGTGCACAACTTTGCCGTGACGATTTGCAACCACTTCTTCCAACTCGTTCGGATGCACGGCGCGCACACTGTGCGGCGCCATGCCGACTGTCCAACTTTCGCCGCCCTCACCCAACGCATCAACCCTGTCGAGCCAGTTGTCGATCGTGCCATCTGAAAAACGCTTCTGTTCTGCCAGCGGCTCGGGTTTGTCGAGTGCTGCATGCAGGTAAGCAACATCGAGCAGCGCCATGCGAATACCCGCACGCTGCGAAGCAGCGACCATGGCAAGACCCATTTCATTTGGGTTCGCATATCGCTTGCCGTCTTGCTGATGATGGATGTAGTGAAACTCGCCAACGCCAGTGATGCCACTGAGCGCCATCTCGGCAAAGGTCATCGCTGCGAGCTCACCATATGTTTCTGGTGTTAAACGATGAGCAATCTCGTACATCGGTGGGCGCCATGACCAAAAATCGCCTGCACCTCCATGTGTGCGTCCACGCAATGCACGATGAAATGCGTGGCTGTGTGCATTCACTAAACCGGGCAAAACAACTCCAGAGATGCGCACATCATTCGCCTGAGCCTCGACACCATCTTCAACGCTCGTGATCACACCGTTGCTGACCCCAATACGCACGTTGGCAACGGCAGATTCAGCGCCTCGCCAGGCCCACTGTGCATAAAACGTTTGAGAGGTCATGATCTGTAATCGCTCAGCCTTCGCGCATCGGTAAGCGCACTCCGCGTTGATCGGCAACCTCAATAGCTCTGTCGTACCCTGCGTCTGCATGGCGAATAACGCCCATTCCTGGGTCGGTCACCAGCACGCGCGCCAGCTTTTCTGCGGCCAAGTCGGTGCCGTCGGCAACCGCAACCATGCCGGCATGAATACTGCGGCCAATGCCTACACCACCGCCATGATGAATACTCACCCATGTTGCACCGCTCGCGGTGTTGACGAGTGCATTGAGCAACGGCCAGTCAGCAATTGCATCTGAGCCATCGATCATCGATTCCGTTTCGCGATACGGCGATGCAACAGAGCCAGAATCCAAATGGTCACGACCAATCACGATCGGTGCCTTGAGCTGACCCTTCTTCACCATTTCATTAAATCTCAATCCGAGACGATGTCGTTCGCCGTAACCGAGCCAACAGATGCGCGCTGGTAATCCCTGAAACGCAACACGCTCTTTAGCCAAATGAATCCACTTTGCCAAACCTTCGTCATCGGGAAACTCTTCTATTGCAGCCGCATCAGTTGCCGCGATGTCGGCAGGATCGCCCGACAATGCGACCCAACGAAATGGTCCGCGCCCTTCACAAAACTGGGGACGAATATATGCAGGCAGAAACCCTGGATAATCAAACGCTCTGTCGTATCCACCGAGTTGTGCTTCACGTCGTAATGAATTGCCGTAGTCGAACACTTCGGCACCCGCATC
>WLKU01000022.1 GCA_009701105.1 Actinomycetota bacterium
CGAGGTAGCCGAGTGTTGCTCCAGTTCCAGACTTCCATCCACCTGCGCCACCCGAATAAAAAGGCAAACCAGTAAGTCCTGCAAACCAATACACGAGTTGACTCAATGCACCACGTCGCATACCGAGCGCTGCTCCAGCAAGAAGCACTGCAAATGTTTGACCAGTGAGTGGCACCGGTGTAAACCCAAGTGGAATCTCGATCTGTGCGGCAAGAGCAGTGAGCAAGGCAAACCCAAGGACGAGAACAACATCTTGCGTGAGTGCTGATGTGCGCGATGCACGTTTTGGCAACAAGTCGGCCAATACGCGCGCTGGAGAGATTGTTGGTGGTGCTGTCACAGTCGTGTTCATAGCGCACCACGCTACCGATGTGCGTGTCCCAATACGAACTTTGGTGCGTAGCCTTTATCTATGGAGCGCTATTTATGGATCAACTTATGGATCAAGTAGTCAACGAGGCGTTTGCGCTGGCCAATCGGTCAGCCGAAGCAGTAAGCGCGCAATTCGGTGATGGACACGATGTGCTCGTGGTGCTGGGTTCTGGCTGGGCAGATGCCGTGGGCCTTCTCGAAGAAGTCTCCAAGACCCCAGTTCAATCAATCAACGTTGCTGATATCCCAGGCTTCACTCGCCCATCAGCAATCGGCCACGGCGGTGCACTCAAGTCGATCACCATCGGTTCTACTCGCGTGTTACTACTCACCGGTCGTACACATTTGTACGAGGGTCACGGAGTGCATGCAGTGGTGCACGGGGTTCGTGTCGCGAACGCGCTCGGATGCAAGATCGCGCTCCTCACAAACGGCGCGGGTTGCTTGCAGAAAGAATGGACTATTGGTGAGCCCGTCGTGATCAAAGATCACATCAATATGACAGGTCACTCTCCGCTCACAGGTGACAACCCACCAGCACCACTCGCTGGTCGCTTCGTCGATCTCACCGATGCGTACAACTCGTCGCTGCGCTCGCTCGTGCGCAATGTGTCACCAAACATCAACGAGGCTGTTTACTTTGGTTTTCACGGGCCACATTTTGAAACGCCAGCCGAAATTCGTGCGATCGCCACACTTGGCGCCGACATGGTTGGCATGTCAACCGTGCTCGAGACAATCGCTGCACGACACTTAGGTATGCGAGTGCTCGCACTTTCGCTTGCAACAAACCTGGCTGCGGGCATCAACCCTCAACCACTGTCGGGTGAAGATGTGTTGCAGGTTGGCAAAGAGTCTGCGCAACGAGTTGGCGCACTGTTGCGAGACGTGCTCAAACAAATAGACGCCACGAAAGCGACAAAATTTTAATGAGTACCCCACAAGACCTTCTCGCAATCACTAACGCCTGCGTTGTCACCGTCGACGCAGTCGGCACCATTGTCAACGATGCAACGATCGTGATTGGTGCAGATCGCAAGATTCGCGCAATTGCTGCTGGAACAATTGCCCACAATGCACCTACAGTCATCGATGCCAAGGGTGGCATTGTGATGCCGGGCATGATCAACGCTCATACACACATGGGTATGACACTGTTTCGCGGCCTCGGCGATGACATGAACTTGGAAGATTTTCTTGGCCGACTGATGCCGGCAGAAATTGCCGTGTTGTCGCACGATGCAGTTGTGGTCGGCACCGAACTTGCAGCGCTCGAATCGCTGCTGGGTGGCATCACCACAGCACTCGACATGTATTACTTGCCCGATGCGGCACTCGAAGTTGCAGCCCGCTCTGGCATGCGCATTCACTGCGGTCCAAACTTGCTTGAATCCGATGGCCCCGAGCCTTTGCCTTTCTCACAGCGAATGAAATGGGCAAACGAGTGGCTCACCAATTCTGTCAAGCGTGAGCAAGAACTCTCCTTGCCAAATGGTTTTGATTCGCTCAACTGGCTCAGCCCGCACAGCACATACTTGCTTGGCGAAGATCACCTCAACCAGATCGCTGCTCTCGCCAAACAACACGGTGCACATATTCACGTACACGCCTCAGAGACCGTTGGCGAAATGTCACTCGTGTCAAAACGACACAACGGTCGCTCACCAATCAAAGTTCTTGCCGACACTCATTTGCTCGCAAATGCGGTCCTCGCCCACGGTGTGCATTTAGATGACACCGACGTTGCGATGATTGCACAACACGGTGCATCGGTGACGCACTGCCCCGCATCCAACTACAAGTTGGCTAGCGGCACTGCGCGCATTGTTGAGTTGCATCAGCAAGGTGTCAATGTTGCTCTTGGCACTGATGGGCCAGCGTCAGGCAACGACCTCGACTTGTGGCTCGCCATGCGCCTGGCTGGTTACGTACAAAAAACAGCAGCATCAGACCCAACCGTTTTGCCTGCACTCGACGTCTTGCGTATGGCCACAATCAATGGGGCCAAGGCACTGCACATTGATCATCTCGTTGGTTCACTCGAAGTTGGCAAGTATGCCGACATCGTCGTGCTCGATGCATTCTCACCCTCGCTTACTCCCGTGTTCGACCCGCATGTCGCCATTGTCGCTGCCGCTGGTCGTGGCGACGTTTGCCATGTGGTTGTGCATGGCCAAGTTGTTGTGCGCGATCGTATGGCACTCACCATCGATGCCCGTGCCGTTGTTGAACGAGCCAACAAACTCACTCCAGCAATTTTGGCGTCGGTCGCCCGCAACTAGTGTTGGCGTATGGCCACACCTGCACAACCGATTGATTGGCAAACACTGCGCACTGCTGCCCGCGCGGCGCAGCAACATTCATATGCGCCTTATTCAAAGTTTCGAGTAGGTGCAGCAGCACTTATTGATGATGGTCGCATCATTTCTGGTTGCAATGTAGAAAATGCATCGTATGGTCTCACTCTGTGCGCTGAGTGCGCAATCTTGGGGGCGCTCCACATGGGCGGCGGCGGACGCATCATTGCGGTTGCATGTGTTGGCAACGACACCGACGTCACGCCGTGCGGGCGATGTCGCCAATTGTTGTGGGAGCACGGTGGTGCAAACTTGCTGGTCGATGTTGAAGGCACACCGACTCCACTGAGCATCTTGTTGCCAGCAGCATTTCCAGAGCATTCCAACTTCGAGAACCCGAGTGGTTCGTGATGACGTCTTCAGAACTTCTTTCGCCTCAACAACTACAGGCGTTCAATGATGACGGATATTTGGTTTTGCCGAATTTCGTTGATGATGCAGCATGTCTCGCGTTGCGCGAACGCGCATTGCAACTTGCTAAAGACAATGTGCCATCCCCACAAGAAGCCACCATCTTTACTGCAGCCTCCACAGCACAACACGCGGCCGATGAATATTTTTTGACAAGCGGTGACAAAATCCGTTGCTTTTTTGAAAAAGATGCATTTGATGAACGCGGTGTGTTGCGCTCTGAAGCACACCTGTGTCTCAACAAACTCGGACACGCGATGCACGATCTTGACCCAGTGTTTAGTGCGTTCAGCCGCACATCGAAAATGGCTGCTGTTGCTCAACAAGTGGGAATTGTCGACCCGCTGCTATTACAGTCGATGTACATATTTAAACAACCGCGCATCGGCGGAGAAGTGAATAGTCATACCGACCACACATTTCTGTGGACAGAGCCACAGAGTGTGATCGGTTTTTGGATTGCCATTGATGACGCGACAACTGAAAATGGTTGCATGTGGGCGTTACCCGGCGGACATCGCATTCCCGTCAAGTCACGATCAAAGTTGAATGCCGCTCGCACAGCGACAATTACTGAAGTCTTTGATAACGATCCATATCCAACCGAAGGTCTCGTGCCACTCGAAGCACCTCGCGGCACGCTCGTGCTACTCAATGGCACATTGCCGCACCGATCTGGCCCAAACTTAAGCGACAAACCACGTCACGCATACACAGTTCACGTGATTGATGGTCAGGCAAACTATCTTGACGACAACTGGCTACAGCGCCCGCAACTTGCGATGAGCGGATTCAACAGCTAGCTATTTGCTATTTGCACTTACTATTTAACTAGCAGCTCTGCAATCTGCAATGCGTTGAGTGCTGCGCCCTTGCGCAAATTGTCGTTAGAGATAAACATCACAAGACCATGATTGCCATCAACACTTGAGTCTTGGCGAATGCGACCAACATAACTTGGGTCTTTGCCCGCTGCCATAAGTGGCGTCGGCACATCGGCCACCACTACGCCCTGGGCGGTTGCCAAAATCTCGTGCGCGCGCTCGGCTGTAATTGGGTGCGCAAACTCGGCATTGATGCTGAGCGAGTGACCGCTAAACACTGGCACTCGCACGCATGTTCCCGATACTCGCAAGTCCGGAATGTGCAGGATCTTGCGACTTTCATTACGCAGCTTTTGCTCTTCGTCGGTTTCAAACGAACCATCATCCATCATTGATCCAGCGAGCGGCAACACATTGAATGCAATGGTTTGTGAAAACTTGGCTGGCTTCGAAAACTTGATTGCTTCACCGTCGTAAGTGAGTTTGCCTGCATCAGCGACGCCTTCGCGCGTCTGATTCTCAAGTTCTGCTACACCCGCAACCCCTGCGCCGCTCACTGCCTGATACGTGCTGACGATCAGACGCACAAGTGTTGCTTCGTCGTGCAGTGCTTTGAGCACCGGCATAGCAGCCATTGTGGTGCAGTTTGGGTTGGCAATGATGCCCAATTTGGCTAGAGCCACATCACCAGGGTTAACTTCGGAAACTATCAACGGCACATCATCGTTCATGCGCCAGGCCGACGAATTGTCAATCACCATCGCACCAGCATTTGCATATTTTTCGGCAAGCGCTCGAGACGTTGTGGCTCCGGCCGAGAACAGCACTACATCCATGCCGCTTGGGTCAGCAGTAGTTGCATCTTCAATAGTGATTGTTTTTCCGTTCCACTCAATGGACGAACCAGCCGAACGCGCGGATGCAAACATCCGCAGTTCATCAACGGGATAGTTGCGCTCGGCCAACAACTGTCGCATTACAGTTCCCACCATTCCGGTGGCTCCAACTAGTCCTACGCGCATAACGTCAGTTTAGTTGTCAGACCTTGTCGATAAGCCAGTCATTTACTTGTGTCGGTGTGATGTTACTTCCGCACAAAATTGTGGCAAGGCGCATCTTTTTGAGGTGAGCATGTTCAAGAATCGCAGAAACCCCTGCAATACCTGCAGGCTCAGTGATTAATCCGGCCTTGTCAAACACCAACTTCATCGCGTGCTTCAGCGCATCTTCCGACACCAACAACACGTCATCAACATGTCCCTTCATATCGTTGAGCGCTTCTGGCACAGGAGTGCGCACTGCAATGCCATCGGCAATCGTGTTGGCAGATGGTCGCTCAATCACGGTGCCAGAGCGCCACGACGCTTCCATCGCATCGGCAGTCGCGCTTGAAACACCAATGATTTGTATGTCTGGCGCTACGTGTTTGATATACCGAGAAATCCCACCGATCAACGCTCCGTTGCCAAGCGGCACAAGCACAGCATCGAATGTGCGTTGTTGCATCAACTCAACCGCAATAGATCCTGCACCCTCCGAGATAGCGATGTCTCTGCCATCTTCAACAAAATATGCGCCTGTCTCTGCACAAAACTTTTTAGCGTTTTCTTTGGCTGCATCAAAATTGTCGCCCATCTGGCGTACCTCTGCACCCATCGAGCGCATGCGGTCAACTTTGAGCGGGTTGGCGTTGGTTGCACAATAAATAATCAGTGAGCGCTTGTGCGCTCTGCACACATAGGCCATTGCTTGTCCAAAGTTGCCAGCAGTTGCGCACACGAGGTCTCGCCCAGCGAGCGCAGCAACATTCTCTTGCATAAAGAAATCTGCGCCACGACCCTTAAAGCTTCTAATGGGATTCGGAATCTCAACTTTGAGAGTGAGCGCACACCCCAGTTCGGCCGAGAGTGGCTCGCAGTTGTACTGCGGTGAATGCAAAAAGACAGGGTTGATCGTGCGTGCTGAGCGCTCTATGTTGTCAATTGACAGTCGATGTGCGGTCATGAGCCACTCACGGTTGCAACGAGCCACCAATGACTTCGGTTGACGCGCTTCAACGACTTGACCTGCACATTGGAGTGCGAAACGTGACGAACCTGAAACGGAGAATGATAAATCGTGATTCTGGTCAATGATTTTTGACTGTGGTCGATGATGTCTTGCAACACTTCGTCGGGGCTCAACCTATTTGCCTGCCAACCAAATCGTGTTGCCCATCGCGTTCCAGAAATCCGTTTTCCTATTGCTGGCATCCGCCACAATAAACGAACCAATATTCCGGCTGGAATCAGCAAAACATCACTCAACACCCACGACCGATAGTTCAGAATCACAGTTCCACCAGAGCGCGTGACTCGCACTGCTTCATGCGACAGACCAAGCGCATCATTGCGTTGGCAGTGCTGCAGGGTGATGTACGAAAATGCAACATCCACCGAGTTGTCGGCAAGTGCGAGCGTGCTGCCATCTTGCACATGTGTTGTTGTCAGCCTGTCTGCGCGACCATGTTTGCCGACAGTCTCGCGACAGCGCTCCAAAAATGCTGCGTCCACATCGGCGGCAATTACATGGGCGCATTGCTCGGTAAACGAAGCAGTCATTCGACCAATTCCGCTACCGATTTCAAGCAAGGTCAATGGCGCAAGTCGCTCTGCATCAAAACCAAATTGACGCATGTAGCGCCTGACCTCTTTGTTGCCAGTAGCTACAAATTCTTCAAGCGTGAGTTCGCTGCCAGTTTCGTTATTGAAGACCCAGCCGGTTGAGCGCACAATCTCGTCGGCAGACCCACCTGTTTCGGTGCGATTGCCGGCGCTTCGCCAGGGTACAAATTGGGCGCGTTTTTTTGCACCGCGCTGTTTCGTCATGATCCTTTACAAACTACTTGCGTTCGGGCAACGGAGCAGAGTAATCCTCACCACTGTCTAAACCAAAGGCTGTGTGCAGTGCTTTTACTGCGATTTCCAACTTGGATCGCTCGACAACAACCGAAATGCGAATCGTTGATGTCGAGATCATTTCGATGTTGACGTCGTTGTCGGCCAACACTCGGAACATTTTTGCTGCCACACCGGGGCTTGATTTCATTCCTGCGCCAACCAACGACAACTTGACGATATTTTCGTCTTTGTTCACGCCCTTCGCTCCAACTTCTTTGCCAACGCTTGCCAATATCGGCTCAGCGGTTGCAATGTCGCCAACTGGAAGTGTGAACGAAATATCGGTGGTGCCGTCGATCGATGTGTTCTGCACAATCATGTCAACGTTGACATTTGCCTTTGCGAGTGACTCAAACAATAGGGCCGACACACCAGGACGGTCTGGCACACCGAGCAGTGTCATCTTGGCTTCGCCCACATCGTGAACAACTCCAGAAATAATTGGATCTTCCATTTTTGTTTTCCTCTCATCGTCGGCTCCAAGAACCCAGGTGCCTTCTTCTAACGTGAAACTTGATCGAACATGGATTGGCACGTTGTGATTGCGCGCAAACTCAACTGAGCGCAATGCCAACACTTTGCTTCCTGCTCCAGCCATCTCGAGCATTTCATCAAAACTTAATTGCTTGATTTTGCTTGCTTGTGGAACCAGTCGCGGGTCTGCAGTAAACACACCGGTCACATCGGTATAGATCTCGCACACATCGGCCTTCATTGCAGCGGCAAGCGCAACAGCTGTTGTATCGCTACCACCTCGACCAAGTGTTGTGATCTCGCGGTCGGTGCTCACACCCTGAAAACCTGCAACGACAGCAACCTTGCCTGCAAGCAATGCTTCGCGAACTCGATCACCTTTGATTTCCAAGATCTTTGCTTTGGTGTGCGATGTGTCGGTGATGATGCCCACCTGACTTCCGGTGAAGCTCACCGCGTCGCAACCCACGTCGTGCAGTGCCATGCACAACAGCGACATCGAGATTCGCTCGCCTGTGGTGAGCAACATGTCCATCTCGCGGCCTTGTGGGTTACTTGAAACTTGGCGCGCTAGTTCTACAAGATTGTCGGTTGCCTTGCCCATTGCCGACACAACTGCTACAACATCGTGACCTTTGGCTCTGGCGTCGGCTATTCGTCGAGCAACGTTACGCATTCGGTCTGGATCAGCTACCGAAGTGCCACCATATTTTTGAACGAGGAGCGCCACAGGGTCTTTACGCTACCTCTGCGCGAGTATCCTTTTAAAACTATGGGCACAGACAAACGAACTCGCAAAAAAGAAAACCGCCGCCAAAGGCTTGACCAATTAGCCAAAACAGATCAAAAGCGAAAGGTGCGCAAGAACATCATCCGCGCACTCACCGTTGTTGGCGTGATCGTCGGAGTAGTTGTGATCATCCGTGTCTCGGGTGGTACCGCGGGTGACTCTTCTGCACCAACCGACACCAAGGCTGTTGTCGATTTGGGTAAAGACACCATCGCGCCGACCCTTGAAGGTAGTGAAATTGCGGGAGAAACACCGTGTCCAAAAGCCGATATGTCAGAAGCTCGTGTTTCCAAATTTGAACAGGCTCCCCCGATGTGCATCGAGGATGGCAAGACGTACACAGCCATGGTTTCCACCAACAAAGGTGATTTTGCAATTGTGCTCGACCCAATCAAGGCACCTCTTGCAACCAACAACTTTGTTGTGCTTGCCCGCTACAAATATTTTGATGGTACCAAGTGCCACCGTGCCATCACCGACTTTGTTGTGCAGTGTGGCGACCCAACTGCTTCAGGCTCAGGAGGCCCCGGCTATTCATTTGCCGACGAACTTCCGGCCAAGGGCGAATACAAAATTGGCTCCATCGCTATGGCCAACTCAGGACCAAACACAAACGGCAGTCAGTTCTTCATCATCACTGGCGAAAATGGTGCGACGCTCAACCCCGACTACACATTGTTTGGCCAAGTCACAGAGGGTTTGGATCAAACAGTCCCTGCACTCAATGCAGCATCAAATCCAGATCCTGCAGCCAATGGTGTTCCGCCGACAGAAGACTTGATCATCATCAGCGTCGCAATCATTGTCAGCTAACTGCGGTTCGCTTAACGCGATTCGAGCAACAAATTACTTAAGGCATCAACGGTGTTATCGGCCACGCCGATTTCGCGCACATAGTTGCGCACCGAACCATGCCGTTGTGCAAGCTCTGCCAAAATAATTTGCATCGCTCTCGGGTCGGCGGCCAAGTATGCCTTGGGAATAGTGGCATAACGCTCGGCTAATTCGGGGCGATGCACTTTTGACCACGCAATTGTCCGTTGCATTGCGTCTTGCGTCAGACCATAGTCGGCGCAAATGTGTGCATCATCCACACCGAGGCTCGAAAGCAACAGTGCAGCAAGCACACCAGTGCGGTCTTTGCCAGCAGCACAATGAAACACCGCAGGCAACGAATCGGTTTGCGCGAGCACATGCATTGCGTCCGCAAATCGGCTTGAACCAATTTCCAACATGTCGCGATATCCCCACACCAAAAACTCAACTTCATCATCAAATTCAGGAGTTTCCGTGTCGGACCATGTCACATCCACGATCGACAAATGATGAAATGTCACTTCGATATCATCGGTAGGAAAAATTCCCTGCTCACGTTGCTCACGCTCGGTACGCAGATCAATCACGGATTTCAAACCCAACTGCCTGACGCGACTCATGTCATCTGCTCCGCGCAGTCGATACAAACCGTCCGAACGAAACAGCGTTCTCCACCTGGTGCTTCGTCCATCTGCGGTTGCGTACCCGCCCAAGTCACGAAAGTTGTGAACGGCCTCAAGACCGATCAGTCGCCTTGGATGATTGACTATCTCGTCTACATGCGCATTAATCACCAGGCAAACCTAACCAGAGCTGGTAAAGCCCAGATGGTTCTTGGATTACCAGTTGGTAAATAACTCGGTCTATTGACTACGGTTGCACGCCATGACTACTACAACTACTTCTCAATCTTCACTTCCCCAACTCGTCGGCGTTTGTGGCTCGGGCATCATGGGTTCGGGCCTTGCCGAAGTCGTTGCTCGTGCCGGCATCAACGTGGTCGTGCGCTCGCGCACAATGGCTGGTGCGCAGTCCATGCTCACTTCGGTCGAAAACAATCTCGCAAAACAGGTTGCCAAGGCAAAGTTGACAGAGGATCAGCGAACAGAAATTTTGTCGCACATCAGCATCACCGACCAACTTTCCGCACTTGCCAATTGCGACCTTGTTATCGAATCAATTCTTGAGGAACTTGCACCAAAGCAAGAACTGTTTTCCCAACTCGACAAAATCGTCAAGCCATCAGCAATACTTGCCACCAACACCAGCACATTGCCGGTTATTGCAATGGCACAAGCGACAAATCGTCCAGACAAAGTTTGTGGCATTCACTTTTTCAACCCAGCAGTCATGATGTCACTTGTTGAAGTGATCCGCCCACTTACCGCAAGTGACGACACCATCGCCTCGGCTACAGCATTTGCGATTGCATGCGCAAAAGATCCTGTACAAGTTGTCGACAGAGCAGGTTTCATCGTCAATGCATTGTTGTTTCCATATCTCAACAACGCTGTTCACATGCTCGAAGCCAAGACGGCTTCTATGGAAGACATCGACACTGCAATGAAAGGTGGCTGCAACTTCCCGATGGGTCCCTTTGCATTGCTCGACCTCATTGGTATTGATACCACTGTGTCAATCCTCAACGCGCTGCAAAGTGAATTCAAGCAGAGCCATCTCGAGCCAGCCGACTCACTCAAAAAGTTGTTGGCAGAAGGCAAGTTGGGCCGCAAGACCAAGCAGGGTTTCTTCTCTTACTAGATCTAGTTACGACAGATGTACCGTGGCGTATGACGTCTTGGCATGACACACCAGTCAATGTCGGTCTGTCAATTTGGAATTTTCCACCGTCAACTGAATGGCCTCAGCACGACATCGTTGGACGTGGTGCCGATCTAGAACCCGCAACACTGATTCATGCATATCGCAGTGGAGTGTTTCCAATGTCGAGTGACGTGCCTAATCGCAACCCCGATATGGGTTGGTGGTCGCCGATGATGCGTGGCGTACTTCCACTCAACCAATTGCGCATCACCCGATCTATGCGCAGTAGTGCACGTAAATATTCAGTGCGCATCGACACGTGTTTCGAGCGCGTGGTGCGCGGTTGTGCCGTGCCCAATCGCGAGGGCGGATGGATTACGAAAGACATCATCGATGCATACATAACGCTGCACGAACTGGGTTGGGCTCATAGTTTCGAGACATTCGACGAAAATGGTGTGCTGATAGGCGGCTTGTACGGTGTGCGCGTGAACGGGCTCTTCGCTGGCGAGTCCATGTTTCACCTCAAGCAAGATGCATCAAAAGTTGCACTCATGCACCTTGTCGCGACCATGCAAAATTCGGCAATGTCACTGCTTGATGTGCAATGGCTCACTCCTCACCTCGAAACACTTGGCGCAATGGAAATCCCCCGCGACGACTACCTGCGTCGTCTTGACGAGGCCGTCAACCCCTAACCTTGACGTATGAGTCGCCGCGACGAACCTTGGCTGATCCGCACCTATTCGGGGCATTCAACGGCAGAAGCGTCCAACGAGTTGTATCGCACCAACCTCGCTAAGGGCCAGACCGGTCTTTCTATCGCCTTCGACTTGCCAACCCAAACGGGTTACGACCCAGATCACATCCTTGCGCGCGGCGAAGTAGGCAAAGTCGGCGTGCCAGTCGTGCACTTGGGTCACATGCGCGCACTGATGCAAGAGATTCCGCCTGGTCAGATGAATACATCGATGACCATTAATGCAACTGCTGCATGGTTGCTTGCGTTATATGTTGCCAACGCCGCCGAGCAGGGCACGCAAGCAAACGAGTTGCGCGGCACCACACAAAACGACATTCTCAAAGAATATTTATCGCGCGGCACATTCATATTTCCTCCAGCAGCATCACGTCGCATCATCGTCGACATGATCGCATGGTGCGCAACCAACGCACCCAAATGGAACCCGATGAATGTGTGCTCGTACCATTTACAAGAAGTGGGTGCTACTCCAGTGCAAGAGATTGCATTCTCACTCGCTAATGCCATCGACATTTTGGATGCAGTGCGTGCAAGTGGTCAGGTGTCGGATGAAGCGTTTCCTCAGGTCTTTGCAAGCATCTCGTTTTTTGTCAACGCCGGTATTCGCTTTGTGGAAGAACTGTGCAAGATGCGAGCCTTCACCGAGTTGTGGGACCGCATCGGCAGCGAGCGTTACGGCATCACCGATGAGCGCGCTCGACGTTTCCGTTATGGCGTGCAGGTCAATTCGCTAGGCCTAACCGAAGCGCAGCCAGAAAATAATGTGCAGCGCATCATGCTCGAGATGCTCGCCGTCACTCTTTCCAAGTCAGCTCGTGCTCGCAGCGTGCAGTTGCCAGCATGGAACGAAGCGCTTGGTCTACCCCGCCCATGGGATCAACAGTGGTCGTTGCGCATGCAACAAGTGCTCGCATACGAAACAGATTTGCTCGAGTATGAAGACATCTTCACTGGCTCGCATGTGGTCGAGGCACGCACAGCCGAATTGCGCGATTCTGCTTGGGCAGAGTTACAGGAAATTCTTGATCGTGGCGGTGCATTCGAATCGGTTGATGAGCTCAAAGGCCGTCTCGTATCTTCAATGGCCGATCGCACTCGCCGCATCGAATCTGGCGAGCAAGTTGTTGTTGGCGTCAATCGCTTTACCGAATCGACACCATCACCTCTCGATGGCGCAAACAACATCCTCAAAGTCGACCACACTGTCGAACAACAACTTGTTGACGATGTCACTGCCTGGCGCAAACAACGCGCTGATGCCGACGTGCAGCAAGCTCTTGATCAATTGCGAAATGCAGCGACCGGTAAGGCCAACTTGATGGATGCATCTATTGCTCTGGCTAAAGCGGGCGGCACTACCGGCGAGTGGAGCCAAGTACTGCGCGAAGTGTTTGGCGAATACCGTGCACCTACCGGAGTTGGTGCAGCTGCAGGCCGTCGCACGGCTCAACTGGCCGACGTTGCCGAGTATGTGCGCACTATCCCAGGTGGTCCACCAAAGTTTTTGGTCGCCAAGCCCGGTCTTGATGGGCACTCAAGTGGTGCCGAACAAATTGCTGTTGCTGCGCGCGATTCGGGCATGGAAGTTGTTTATTCAGGTATTCGTCTCACGCCTGCACAAATTGCGGCGTCTGCGCGAGACGAAGACCCAGATGTGATTGGTCTGTCCATTTTGTCGGGTTCACATCTACAACTTGTTCCCGATGTGTTGCACGAATTGCAAAAGCTTGGTGTTGATGCTCCAGTCATACTTGGCGGCATTATCCCCGAAGACGATCGTGACTCATTGCGCGCACTCGGCATCGCTGCGGTGTACACACCAAAAGATTTTGACATTGCTCGCATCATGCGCGAGATAGCCGAGTTGGTGCGCGCGCGACGCGCTTAAGGCTTCATCGTTGTTGACGGCGCAACAGGAATAAATCCTGTCGCCACCGGCAACTGAATCACATCACCAGCGTTGACTTTGTCGGGGTTGGTGATGTTGTTGATGCTCATTAATTCGGCCATGTTGAGGTTGAATTTCTTGGAAATGGCAAACAGCGAGTCGCCTGGCTCGATTGTGTA
>WLKU01000023.1 GCA_009701105.1 Actinomycetota bacterium
GACCTTGTGCCAAAACTTACGAGCAATGGTGTTCAGATCCTTGGCTGGAATGAAGTAACCGACATCGAACGGGAATATCTGATGTCGATGTTTGAAACTCGAATCTTTCCGGTGCTCACACCGCTCGCAGTCGACCCTGCGCATCCGTTTCCCTATATTTCAAACCTGGCGCTCAACTTGGCTGTTATCGCGCTTGACCCACGTACGCAAGAGCAACGATTCGCTCGTGTCAAGATTCCGCCGACGCTTCCAAGGTTTTTACAGTTGCCCGACAGCAACAGGTTTGTGTTGCTTGAAGATGTGGTGAGCGCCAATTTGGGTCGTCTTTTTCAGGGAATGAAAATCGAGCAGTGTCACACATTTAGAGTCTCTCGAAATGCCGACCTTTCGGTTGATGACGAAGACGCAGAAGACTTGTTGGCAGCAGTCGAAATGGAGTTGCGTCGTCGTCGCTTTGGTCGTGCTGTACGCCTCGAGGTGTCCAACGGAATGTCTCAAGAAGTACTTGATCTGCTGATAGATGAACTCGAACTTGAGGCTGGAGATGTCACGGTGCATCATGCTCCAGTTGGCTTGAGTGCATTGATGCAACTTTCCAACCTCAACTTGCCTCATTTGCGATTTAAGCCATGGCCTGCGCTTACTGCTGGTCGCTTGGCGGCCGCAGAAGAAAACGAACGGTCAATCTTTAGCGTTATTCGTGAACGTCAGTTGCTTGTGCATCATCCGCATGAATCGTTTATCTCTTCTGTTGAAGAGTTTGTGAAGCAATCTGCACTTGATCCGCTCGTGCAGTCGATCAAGATGACGCTGTACCGCACTTCTGGTGATAGTTCAATTGCTCGACACCTCATCCATGCCGCCGAGATGGGCAAGCAGGTTGCAGTTGTGATCGAACTCAAGGCTCGTTTTGATGAGGCCCGCAACATGTCGTGGGCAAAAGAACTTGAGTACGCAGGCGTGCATGTGACATATGGTCTTGTTGGTCTCAAAACACACGCCAAGTGCATCTTGGTGGTGCGCAATGACTCAGACAAAATGCGCCGTTATGTGCACATGGGTACCGGAAACTACAACTCGACGACGGCACGTATCTATGAAGACATCGGCTTTTTTACCTGCGAAGATGCGATTGGTTCGGATGTTACTGAGTTGTTTAATTACCTCACTGGCTACGGCCATGAGCCCGACTATCAAACACTGTTGGTGGCGCCGCATCGACTGCGCAACAGCATTGTCGATCTCATCGATAAAGAAACAACGTTTGGAGTTGATGGACGAATCACGATGAAGATCAACTCAATCTCGGACAAGACAGTGATTGAAGCGCTGTATCGCGCGAGCGGTGCCGGTGTGCAGATTCAGATCATCGTGCGTGGAATTTGCTGTCTTCGAGCGGGAGTCGATGGCATGTCTGAAAACATTCGAGTTCGATCGATTCTTGGTCGTTATCTCGAGCATTCACGTATCTATCGCTTTGAACATGGCTACGAAAACAACGAACCCTTGCACCTCATTGGCTCTGCCGACATGATGGGTCGAAATTTGGATGGGAGAGTTGAGGCATTGGTGCCACTTACTCATCCGAAACACCGCATGTGGCTCGACAAGGTGCTTGGATATTTGGTGGATGATGAAGCTGCCCATTTTGATTTGAGTGCTGATAATTCGTGGGTGCGGGCAGGGGCACCTGGCCTCACCGTAGATGCCCAACGAAAATTGCACGACTGGGTCGTGCAAACCCAAGTCCGATAAAGCGGTTAACTTGTTTGTAATCTGACGTTCAGACGGGTTTCACCTTGTGCGTGTAGGTTTTACGTATAGCAAATCTGCCGTTCAGCAGATTTCTTGAACGAAAGTAGACCAATGGACGAATTACGTAAGACGTTTCATCAAGAAGTTGATGCCATTCGTGACCAAGTGATTCGACTTGGAGCCTCGGTAATTGAAGCCATTCCACGAGCGACGGCTGTGCTGCTCAGCGGCGACCTTGAGGGTGCTGACTATTTGGTGCAAAGCGACGATGAAATTGATGCCCGCGCCGTAGACATTGAAGACCAGTGTTTTCAGCAACTGGCTCTGCAGGCACCAGTAGCAGGAGATCTACGTCAACTGGTTTCAACTATCAAGATCACCGGCGAACTCGAGCGTTCAGCCGACTTGGCAGTCAATATCTGCAAGGGTGCACGACGAATTTATGGCCATGACATTGATCCTGTGTTGCGTGGCTTAATCACCAAAATGAGCGAGCAGGCACAGCAGCTGTTTATCTCGGCAATGGACGCCTTCGAATCGAGTGATGCGCCAAAGGCTGCAGCAATTGATGACATGGACTCATTTTTGGACGGGCTACATCGTCAGTTCATCCAAGAAATTTTTGAGTGTCATGCTCGAGGCAAAATGGATGTTCAGGTTGCCGTTCAGCTTGCAATCATCGGTCGATTTTTCGAGCGCATTGGTGACCATGCGGTGAATGTTGGTGAGCGAACCCTGTTTATTCTCACAGGAGTCTTGCCAGAACATCGTGGAGCTGCACGCTTTAAGGCTCGGCACTCTGGTGACTCGCAATCATCGTCAGATTCTGCGTCGTAAATCTGCAGTGAATTAGCCATGACGACCATCTGGTTTGTCGCTTGTGTTGTAGTTGCGCTCGTCGCAGGAATACTTTATGGCAAGAAATCGGAACGTACCGGACGCACTGATCGATCCGAAAGCACAGAGAGTAACAAAGTAGCCCCACGTGTGGATCTCGTAGCAAATGTGATTGATGAACAACTACTTGGAGCGTTTGATCTTCTACCAATCGGCGTTGTGATTAGTCGCAACGCAAATGGCGATCTGCTTCGAAACCGAATTGCCACAGAGATGACTGGTGTTCGCCACGTGGACATCTTGGTTGATGAGGCAGTTGTTGCGCTTGTAAAAGAGACAATCGAGCTTGGCGGACAGAACAAGTCAATGCAGGTTGCTGGCCCGCCAGATCGTTTCTTTCAATTGAATTCACAACGGTTAAACAACGATGGTGTAGTCGTCACGATCGAGGACACCACCGATCGAGTTCGAATTGACACCGTTCGTACTGATTTTGTTGCCAACTTGAGTCACGAATTGAAAACCCCTATTGGCGGAATTGCGGCCTTGGGTGACACCATGGTGGACGAAACAGACCCGGTTGTGATGAAGCAGTTGGCAGAACGGATCGTTCGTGAGTCTTTTCGCATGGCAGGCATTGTGAACGACTTACTTGATCTTTCGCGAATTGAATTTGGACGCTCAACAGAGTGGGAACGCATCGAGATGAACGGTGTAATCAAAGAGGTTATTGCACTTTCGCAAGACAATGCTCGTCGCCACAAAGTTGAACTCGTTACCAGTGGCGATTTCGTTGCCGAGGTCTTTGGGGATCGAAGTCAACTGATATCTGCTTTTTCGAATCTTGTGGAAAATGCGGTTAAATACAGCGAAGAAGATCGACTTGTCAAAATTATTGGTGGCGTACGAGCTGATGATCTCACGGTTGCGATTGTCGATCAAGGCTTGGGAATTGCTCCGAAGGATCACGAACGAATTTTTGAACGTTTTTATCGAGTTGATAGGGCACGCAGCCGATCAACTGGAGGAACGGGACTTGGTTTATCAATTGTGCGACATGTCGTTGACAACCACGGAGGAAAAATCGAACTCAAGTCAAATGAAGGTGAAGGCGCAACCTTCACTGTTGTTTTACCCCGATCAAAGGAAAACTAAATGAGTCAGCCAACCGAATTGCCAATGGTGTTTGTTGTTGAAGACGAAGAGTCATTTATTGAGGCACTTGATATCGGTTTGAAGCGCGAAGGTTTTCGTGTCAGTGTGGCCAAAGACGGGGCAGAAGCTCTGACGATGTTTGACAAAATCAACCCAGACATCGTTCTGCTGGATGTGATGTTGCCCAAGGTCTCGGGAACGGATGTATGTCGCGAAATTCGCAAAAAGAGTCAGGTTCCGATCATCATGGTGTCGGCAAAAGGTTCAGAGATAGACACGATCATTGGTCTTGAAGTTGGCGCCGATGACTACATCGTCAAGCCGTATCGATTGCGCGAACTTGTGGCACGTATTCGCGCTGCACTGCGCCGCAGCTCACTGACCCCAACCGAAATTGACGAAGTCGGTTTTGGCACTGTCTCAATTGGGGACGTTGCGATCGATCCAGAACAGCATGTGGTGACTGTTCGCGGCGACGTGACCAAACTTCCTCTCAAAGAATTTGAGTTGTTGTATGTACTTATCGCAAATGCGGGTCGTGTCATGACTCGTGAAACATTGATTGACCGTGTGTGGGGCACCGATTATTACGGTGACACCAAAACCCTCGACGTACATATCAAGCGCTTGCGAAGCAAGATTGAGTCTGAGCCAGCTAACCCAACACGGTTGGTCACCATCCGTGGTCTTGGCTACAAGTATGAGAAAATGAGCGCATAGCAACACAGAATCGACATACGGGTCTTGCACCAGTGAGCCCCCTGACGCGGTTGTCGCGCGTGCATGTGTTGATGGTGGTTGGCGAGGCCGCACTTGCGGTGTCGTTGGCAGACTCACTCTTTTTATCGATCAGCCCTGATGCCGCGCGTTCAAAAGTCATTTTGTTTTTAGCGATCAGCCTCGCTCCTTTTGCGGTGCTTGCGCCGATTATCGGTCCATATATTGATCGCTTGCCGGGTGGTCGTCGCATCACGGTGTGTCTTGTGGGGTTGATGCGCGCGATGGTGCTGATTGCGATGATGAAATGGCTGAACTCACTTGCACTTTTCCCGCTCGCATTTATCTCACTCGTACTGGCCAAAACGTATGGAGTGTCGCGTTCGGCAATCATGCCAACGGTTGTAGGAGGTGACGAACAATTGATGGCGGCCAATGGAAAACTCGGGCGACTGACAAGTGTGGTCGGATTTCTCGGTGGCGCACCAGCAGTCTTGTTGCAACTCATTGACACCAGATTGTCGCTTGGATTATCGGCTTGTGCGTTTGCGGGTGCGGGCATAGCCGCGCTTGCGTTGCCACGACATGTTGCAGCAGTTCCAAATACGATGCAAGCGATAGAGAAGCATGAGTTGCACGCCCCTCAAATTCGTCAGGCCGCATTTGTGATGCTGGTGTTGCGAGCAGCAGTCGGTTTTATGTTTTTTCATTTAGCGTTCTGGTTGCGCGATCAAAAAGCGGGCACTGCGTGGTTTGGTTTGGCGGTTGCAGTGTGCTCGCTCAGCACATTTGCTGCCAATGCAATTGGTCCGTTACTACGTCGGCGCATTCACGAACAGAGAATGCTCAAACTTTGTGTAGCGAGTGTTTGTCTTGGCGGACTGGTGGCTGGTTATTTTGGTGGCGTAACTGCTGGAATTATTTTGGCTGGGGTTGTAAACGGAGTCGGTTCAATCGGCAGACTCGCTTTTGAGTCGATAGTGCAATCAAAAGCACCAGATGCAAACCGAGCGCGCGCATTTGTGCGCTATGAAACGCGCAATCAAATCGCGTGGGTGGTTGCTGGTCTGCTTGCCGTTATTGCAACGCCGCCAGGTGCGGTTGGCTTTTTGATTGTTGGTGTTGGGTCGGCAGTTGCGTCGTTGCTATTTGTCTTGCAGCTCAATGCGAGCAAGCCACAAACCAGACGCATCTAACTCACTAGGAGTAGGCAAATTGCCTGCTCGGGCAAAGAGTTGCGCGAGGCCGTCATGCCCAGCACGCTCGGTGACACCGGCCGCAAATGCATGCCCGCGTTCAACTTGTTGGCGGGTCAGGCGTAAGCCAAGCAGCTGCTCAACGAATGAGTCATGGGGTGCGGATTCGACGCGTCGCCGACGCACTGCTTCTGCAATCTGCGCACCGCCACCCAAAACCAGTGCTGAAATTGCGTCAACGCTGTGGTCGATGTAGCCGATGATTGAAGCGATCATCGCGTCCAACACTGGAGCCTGACGCTCTTGCTCGGGCGAGCGCACCGCACCCAAAATAATGGTGGGGTCTGTTAGAAATTTCTGCATCATGGCCATCGGATCGGTGGTGCCGAGATCCATTGTTGTGAGTCTGTCCATCAGTGCGTTTGGATTTGGCCGAAAGCCAGCGATGTATTTGCTGATCTGTTGATTAATCGAATCACGAACATGATCGACGCTCAGCACTGCGTGGGATGTGAGCTCATGGATTAACACCCACATGCGCATGTCATCGACTGCAATGCTCCAGTCATTTGCAAATTGTTCGACATTGCTCGCAACAAGAAGCATTTGGTTTTTCGGTTCGCGTGGAATCGGTAAGTCATATTGTCCGAACGCACGTAGTGAGAGTTGCCCGATCATTGACCCGATGGACATGCCCATCATTGCCGGCGCCATCATCTTGTTGAGTGACGACATCATTGCAGTGATCTGGTCAGTTTCGATATCAAGCTCGGTGCTGGGCTTTGGCGTTTCAACACTTGGATTGCTTAATGCAGTTGCTAGTTGAGTGAAGAGCGGCTTGTACGACTCGAGCGTGTGGTGCACCCAAGTGGAGTGATTGGTGACAACAATGTTGGGAAGCGCGGTGCCTGAGCCGCTACTAGTGCAAGTAGTTAAGCCGGTGTAATTGCGTACATGCATGTCGGCGATTGGCGCGAGCTGTTCGAGACTCACCCGAGACGATGGATCAACATTTGCTTCGGTGTTGGTGCCATTCGTTGCAGTCGAGATGGCTACTTGACGCGCAACGTCCCACTGCAGCGGACCTTGGCCCGCCATTGCCTTCGCAAGGTCACCAAAAAGTGGAATTCCTGCAAATGGTTGTTCGTCAGGGTTGTTGCTCACTGATCTAGAGCCTATTAAAACTTTAAACTAAATGACCATCCACAACCTCGGGTACGCTGAAAGCGATGTCACACCGGGAAATCTCTCTAGACGGCAACGTGTGGCTTGAAATCACTGCTACGAGACTTGATGTTGGTGCGGTGTACGACTGGTCAGTCACCGATACATGCGGGGCAGTGGTGCTGTTTTCGGGCACTGTGCGTAATCATTCCGAGGGTCGCACTGGCGTGCACACCTTGAGCTACGAAGCATTCGAAGAAGAAGTCATTCCGAAGTGTCACGAAATTGTTTCCGAGATGAAAAATCAGTGGAGCGACTTGGGCAGAATTGCGCTCATCCATCGAGTTGGTGACCTCAAGCTGGGTGAGTCGTCGGTGCTTGTTGTGGTTTCTGCTCCGCATCGACCCGAAGCATTTGAAGCCGCAAGATTTGGTATCGACGCATTGAAAGCAACAGTGCCAATTTGGAAACGTGAAGCGTGGGCGACCGGAAGTGACTGGGCGCTCGGTGCACAACACGTAACAACTGTTGATCAAGTGATGAAAAGCACCAACCAATGATTGCAATCTCCAGCTTCTCATTGTTGTTTGCTGCTATCTCTGTGGTCTCTGCATCAACTCTCGTCGTGATGATGCTGCAAGAGTCGCGCAACGCAACGCGCAATAACGGAATGGTTGCATTTCGTCGCCACTTGGACGCTCTATCCGATGACTCGCGTGCTCATGTGCGCCAACAATTAAAAGATCATTCGACCAAACAAGGCAGAAGGTAGACCAAAGTGGCACGCGACTTAGCAATTGACCTTGGTACTGCGAACACCCTTGTGTATATGGAGGGGCGCGGCATTGTGATCAATGAGCCTTCCGTGATCGCTGTCAATAAGCGCACGGGTGAGGTGCTCGCGACTGGTCAAGAAGCCTGGAGCATGATTGGCCGCACCCCTGGATACATCGTTGCAGTCCGCCCATTGCGCGGTGGCGCCATTACCGACTTCGAGATCACCGAAAAAATGATCAGATTGCTGCTGCAACGCGCAGGTGTCTCAAGATTTTCGCGACCCAAGGTGCTGATTTGTGTGCCTTCGGCCATTACCGAGGTGGAACGACGCGCAGTAACCGATGCAACTCGTCGCGCAGGCGCCGCCGATGCACAGTTGCTTGAGCAACCAATGGCTGCAGCTATCGGTGCAGACTTGCCGATCAATGAGCCAGTCGGCAACCTCGTCATCGATATTGGCGGCGGCACCACAGAGACTGCAGTGATCAGCCTTGGCGGAATTGTCGCGCTTGAAGCAGTGCGTGTCGGCAGTTTTGATATTGATGCTGCGATTCAGTCATATGTGCGACGCGAACATGGTCTTGCAATTGGTGAGCGCACCGCAGAAGAGATCAAGATCTCAATCGGTAGTGCAATGGCAACATCCGAAGACCGCGACGCCGAGGTGCGTGGTCGCGATCTTGTTTCAGGATTGCCAAAGACGGTGGTGCTGACATCGAGTGAAATTCGTGTGGCGATTGATGATGTTGTGACGCAGATGGTCAACTCGGTCATTCGTTGTCTGGCCTCTGCGCCGCCAGAGCTATCACAAGATTTTCTCACTCGCGGCATGTACTTGGTCGGTGGCGGATCGATGTTGCGCGGTTTGGCTCGGCGAATCGAGCGCGACACGCAAGTACCTGTCAACATGTCGACTGAGCCGCTCGAAGCAGTTGTACTTGGTGCTGGTCACTGCGTCGAAAACTTTGCAGCCCTTCGCGGGTTGTTTATGGATTCACGTCGCTAGATGAGACGTGCAAGACCTTCTTGCACGACAGTGACAACAAGTTTTCCATCGCGAGTAAAGATATGTCCTTCGGCCATGCCGCGTGAATTGGATGTTGAGATTGAGGACTGCTGATAGAGAAGCCAGTCGTCGGCGCGAAACTCGCGATGAAACCACATTGCATGATCGAGGCTGGCGAGTTGCAGCGAACCATCTGCGAGTGATCGACCATGCGGCAACAGCGCAGAGTCAAGCAATGTCATGTCGCTTGCATAGGTGACGATGCACGCATGTAAGACGTTGTCGTCAGGAAGTTTTCCGTCGGTGCGAAACCAAACCCGCTGGCCAGGCTGCGGATTGCCTCTGCGCGTAAACGGGTTGCCATCTACGTAACGCATGTCAATCGGACGCGGTCGGTCGTACCAGTCACCAAGTTTTTCTTTGTACGGTTCCATCAATGATTTGAAATCAGGAAGAGAGTCCGGATCAGGGACATCGGTTGGCATTGCGATCTGGTGCTCGAGCCCAGGCTCTGCTTTTTGAAAACTTGCCTGCACGTTGAAAATCGCTTTTCCATGCTGAATTGCAACCACGCGCCGAGTTGAAAAACTCTTGCCGTCACGAATGCGGTCGACTTCATACAAGATCGGCACACCAGGGTCTCCAGAGCGTAAAAAATAAGCGTGCAACGAGTGAACCATGCGTCCCGGCTCATCGATCGTGCGAGCCGCAGCCACAAGAGCCTGCCCAGCCACCTGACCACCAAACACTCGTTGCCGATTTTCGTCTGGTGACTGACCGCGGAAAATATTGACCTCTATCGTTTCGAGGTCGAGCAACGTGATGAGGTCTTGAAGGGGTTTACTCACCCTTCCATAATGCCAGCAATAGGACAGGTGTGTGTGTCCGACTAGCGTGAATCCCTATGACAAGTGCGAATCCTGCTTCAACATCATCAAACCCGCTTTCTTTTCCTGCCGGATTTACTTGGGGTACTGCAACGGCTGCCCACCAAGTGGAAGGCAACAACTGGAATAACGATTGGTGGGAGTGGGAGCACCGAGTTGGTACTCGCGTGAAAGAGCCAAGTGGCGACACATGTGACCACTACAACTTGTATCCACAAGACATTGCGATGCTCGCCAAGTTGGGTTTTGACAACTATCGCTTCAGCGTGGAGTGGAGTCGCATCGAGCCTGAAGACGGAGAGTTTTCTCAAGCCGAAATCAATCACTACCGAAAAGTTTTGGAAGCATGTCACGAACACAACATCACACCTGTTGTGACGTTGCATCACTTCACCACACCACGTTGGGTTGCAGCGCAAGGTGGTTGGGTAAATGATTCAACTGCAGATTTGTTCGCTCGTTTTTCGGAAAAAGTTGCCAAGTCGCTTGGTGATGGAGTCGGCAAGTGGTGCACCATTAACGAACCCAACATGGTCTCGACCATTGGGTATTTGCTCGGTGAGTTTCCGCCTGGCACAAAGACTCGCGAAGCACGCAAAAAAGCAAACGAAGTGTTTTGCAAAGCACACTCGAAGGCACGTGATGCAGTGAAGTCAATTTCGAGTGCTCCGCTCGGCATCACACTTGCAATGCAGGAGTACACCATCAATGTCGATGACGAGTCACATCGTGCGGCAGCTGAAGGCAAACGTGACATGGCGTGGGATGGCCTTGAAGACTGCTTTTTGGAAGTGGCTAAAGGCGACGACTATTTCGGTGTGCAGACATACACGCGCGAGCGTTTCAATCAAGACGGTCGCATTCAGCCCGATGCAGATATGCGCACGACGATCATGGGTTACGAGTTCAGGCCTCAAGCGCTAGAAGCATGTATTCGTCGCGCTTGGGACAAGACGGGCCATGTGCCGATCATTGTTACCGAGAACGGTATTGCCACGAGCGACGATGCCGAACGAATCGAATATGTGCACGGCGCGCTTGAAGGAGTGCTCAACTGCATCCAGGACGGCATTGATATTCGTGGCTACACGTATTGGAGCCTGATGGACAATTTCGAGTGGATGTATGGATACGGTCCAACATTCGGAATCGTTGCTGTCGATTGGAAGACACAAGTGCGTACACCTCGACCAAGTGCATCTTGGCTTGGGCGTATTGCTCGCGGCAACGCACTGCTTCCGCGCAATGCGTAACGAGTAATTTTTTACGTGACCGAACTGAGTGGCGAACGACGCACGATTGCTCTTGATACAAC
Source organism: Actinomycetota bacterium (assembly GCA_009701105.1). Next base: position 10,810 of record WLKU01000023.1, read on the forward strand.
TGGATTTATGCCAGAGGTTGAAGGCGATGCATTATTTGTTGCAGCGCTAGGCGCGGGAAGAGCTTGCCCTGGTTTGTCAATGGTTGAAATCGGCTCATACTGTGGGCGCAGCACCGTGTGGTTTGGTGCAGCGGCCGAAATCTGCAACACATTGCTGTTTGCAGTGGATCACCATGGTGGGTCAGAAGAAAACCAGATTGGTTGGGAGTGGCACGACCCAACATTGGTCGACGCGTCAACAGGTCGACTCAATACGTTGCCACATTTTGAAAAGACAATGAGTCGCGCGCGGCTTGCCGACACGGTGCGAACTGTCGTTGGAGACTCACCGACAATTGCAAGCACATGGACGCAAGAGATTGCGATGTGTTTTATTGATGGCGGCCATGCCCGAGATGTTGCAGCAAATGATTATGCGGCATGGAACGGACATATTGCACTTGGTGGCATTCTGGCAATCCACGATGTGTTTACTGATCCGGCACTTGGTGGCCAGGCTCCCTATGAAGAGATTTATCTGGCGGCAATAAATAGCGGCAAGTTTGCTGATGTGAGCGCAACTGGTTCGCTGCGGGTGCTCACACGCGTAAAATAAAAACGTCTCGAAACCGGACTCAGTTTTTAGTCAAGCACGGTTGATGCGCCAAATATTTGGCTTGCTGCGGTGTCACCACTGATTGCATTGGCTGCCAAGATCACTGCCGCACCGGTGTACGCACTGCACTCATCGGCAGGGAACACAATGCGATCTGGATAAACAATGCCGGTGAGATATGCGCCGCTCTCGGTGCGGTGCGCGTTTGTCCATGACAACAATTGTTTTGCAGTGTCGATGTCGCCGATAGCGGAGTGGGCTAGCGAGCATTCTGCTGTTTCGGCTGCAGTTACCCAATCTTCGTCATTGACACAGCGCACGCCGCGGGATGGGATCACAAATTCTTCCCACTGCATGGCAATGCGTGTCTTTGCTTCGGTGCCGGTCAGTGCTCCGGTGAGCACTGGGTAATACCAGTCCATTGCCCAGCGAAGTTTTGGCTCGAATGCAGCGAGATTGGTGTTGATGACCTCGTCGATTGCATCGGCAGCAGCGCGCCACTCGGGTTGCGAATCACCAACAATTGCACCAATGTTTGCAGCGCAATGCAACGCGTGGCGAATTGACGAACAGCCGGTCAGCAATGCGTAATCCCAAGGACTTGCGTTCACTTCGCGCGCCCACAAGATGGTGCCATCTGGGCGACGCATCGCCAACACCCATTCCATTGCACGCTTGACCGCCGGCCACATGCGTGCGACAAATTGTTTGTCGTTGGTGCTCATCCAGTGGTGCCACACTCCGGTGCCGATATACGCGCACACGTTTGTGTCGAGTTTGGTTTCTTCAACTGATCCGTCTGGCAAGTAGTAGTTAAACCAACTGCCATCTTCGCGTTGCACCGAGGTCAACCATTCGTATGCTCGTTGCGCCTGCTCATGCAAACCCATCACGTCGAGTGCCATCGCGGTCTCAACGTGATTCCATGGGTCGCAGTGTCCGCCAACAAACCACGGGATCATGCCGCTCGATAGTTGCAACGATGCAATGGACTGTGCGGTTGCACGCAACTCGTCTTGGGTGATCACATCGTCCAGATTGTTGCCGAGATCATTACTGAGATCGTTGCCTAGTAGCTCGTTATTTGGCATTGTCTACCGGCTTCATTGAGTACACCACATAACTTTTGCCAAGAACAGGCGCAAGCACTTGTTCGGCCACTTGTGTCACTTTTGGTTTGGAGATGATGTCCCATTCCAAAAACTTTTTGTAGGCGTTGACCATGCGGTTGTCTTCGCGTGCAGGACCAACAGCGCAGCGCAGCCACCAATATGGCGAGTGCAGTCCGTGGGCGCGGTGCTGACCAACGACGCGCAAACCTGCTGCACGCAACTTTGCCTTGAGTTCGGTGCCGCTATAAATGCGCACGTGGCCACCGACCACAAATGGCGCGTGGTATTCATCCGACAACATCCAGTTGATCTTTTCGGGAAACCATGATGGCACGGTTGCGCCAAGTGTGCCGCCCGGCTTGAGCACGCGCGCGAGTTCACTCAGTGCGGCAACATCATTTTGAATGTGCTCGAGCACTTCAGAAGTGACAATGCAATCAAACGAGTTGTCGGCAAACGGCAAGCACGTGGCATCGCCGCGCAACACACCCACGAGGTTTTCAGCCTTGATCTCGCCGGCTTCGTACATTGCACTAAAAGTTGCACGCATTGCAATTACTTCTTCTTGGGCATAGTCGAGTGCAACAACTTGTGCACCAAGACGTGCGGCCTCAAATGCGTGACGACCAAAGCCTGCTCCGGCATCGAGAAATAGCGTGCCAGGGCCTATTGATAATTCGCTAAAGCGCACGGTCAGCATTGGTTATTTGCTGTCTCGTCGTTGAAGTTTTTTGACGTTGTGTGGCATCGAAAGAACTTCTTTGTATTGATCGACAGTGAGTGCTGCACAGTGGCGCCAGCTCCAGCGCTCGACCACGCGGGCTCTGCCTGCAGCACCAATACGATCTCGCAACTCTTTACTGTCAAGACCGCGACGAATCGTTGCAGCCAATGCTTCGGCGTCGCCGGCTGGGCATGACAACACTGTGTCGTTGTCGACGCCTGTCACTTCGGGAAGCGCGCCACCCGTAGTTGCAACCAAACATGTGCCAGTTGCCATTGCCTCGATTGCGGGGAGACTAAAACCCTCGTACAAACTTGGCACCACTGCGAGCTC
>WLKU01000024.1 GCA_009701105.1 Actinomycetota bacterium
AATTATCCACTGTCCGAACTCGTGATCGGGAGGACTATCACTTACGAAGTTGCCGCCAATTGGAAAGTGCTTGAGGAAAACTACAACGAGTGTTATCACTGTGGCCCTGTGCACCCAGAGTTATGTGATCTTGTGCCGTCATTCCGTGCTGGGGGAGCATCGGATTTGAATTGGGATGATGGTGTTGCTCATCGTGAAGGTGCGTACACGTTCACTTCATCTGGAACTACGTCGCGCATGCCATTTGCTGGTTTGTCGGATGCCGAATTGGTAAACCACAAAGGCGAGTTGGTGTATCCAAACTTGTTCTTGTCACTGTCGTGTGATCATGTCGCAGCTTTTGTGCTCTGGCCAAAGGGTCCCGCACACACGACTATCGTGTGCAACTTTTTGTTTCACCCAAGCGAAGTTGCCAAACCAGACTTTGATCCGAGTGATGCAGCAGATTTTTGGGATGTCGTCAATCTGCAAGATTGGGCTATTTGTGAACGCGTGCAACGCGGCATGATGTCCAAATTTTTTACACAAGGATTGTTTGCACCGATGGAAACTCCGAGCCTGGATATTCGTGAGTGGTGGAAAAAGCAGATGGGTAAGTAGTGAAGGTTGCAGAGTGACCGAGGTTCGAACAGTCGACCATGTCGTGATCGGTCTCGGTGGTCTTGGGGCGGGGGCTGCATATTGGTTGGCGAAACTCGGTCAAGATGCTGGGCGAAATGAAGTCATTGTCGGATTAGAGCAATTCGAACTTGGGCATGACAAGGGTGCGAGCCACGATCATTCACGAATCATTCGCCATTCGTATCACACACCCGAATATGTGAAATTGGCATCAGAGGCTTACGAGACCTGGGACGCTATTGCCGCTGAGGCTGGCGAAGAACTTGTTGTGCGTACGGGTGGAATAGATATTTTTCCAGAGGGCTCTGTGATTCCGATCAGCGACTACACGTCGAGCCTCGAGGCAAACAACATTCCATTCGAAGTTTTGGATTCGCATGAAACGATGTCCCGATTTCCACAATTCGTAGTAGAGAGTGGTGTTCAGGTGCTGTTTCAAAAAGACACGGGCATTGCTCCGGCGTCCAAAGGTACAGATGCACATCATCGTTTGGCAGCGGCTCGGGGTGTTGAGTTGCGCGCAGGCGTTTCGGTAAATCGAATTGAAAGTGATGGCGTTGGAGGCCTAGCAGTAGTTACCGACGACTGCACCTACCAAACTGGTTCGGTCATCATCTGCGCTGATGGCTGGACGAATGAATTACTTGAACCCCTTGGAGTTCATATTCCACTCGAGGTGACACGCGAGCAAGTGGTCTATTACCCGAGCACGCCTCAGGCACTTTCCAAATTTGCAATTGGCTCATTCCCTGTTTGGATTTGGATGGACGACCCTTCGTACTATGGGTTTCCAATTTATGGCGACATGGGTGCAGTCAAGGCAGCAGAAGATGTTGGTGGTCAGCCAACGACGGCGCGCACGCGCAGTTTTGATACCGACGAAGGTGCGCTCGAGCGCCTCACTGATTTTCTTGGCCACACAATCCCCGACATGCTTGGCGATGTGAAGCCGCGAGTGAAGACATGTCTGTACACGCTCACTCGAGACCGAGACTTTGTGCTTGACACCGTGCCAGGGCATCCTGGGCTACAAGTGGGCCTCGGTTCTGCTCATGGTTTCAAGTTTGCATCCTGGTTTGGTCGGGCACTCGCAGAGCGTGCCGTGTTTGGTACTACACGAAGCAATGTTGTGCCATTCCGATTTGATAGGCCGGCGATCACGGATCCGAGTTATAAAGCCAACTACATGCAGTAGTGGGTAAATCTGATACAACTATGCGATGCCTGACTATCTCACCGCGCACTCACAATCTCAACCAAACAAGCTGGCTGTCATCGATGACAGACCAGATGGTTCGATACGAACGCTGAACTGGAAACAACTCAACGACGAATCGAATCGACTCGCGCATGTGTTGATTGAAACCGGTCATGCACAACCCGGCAACAAGGTGTTGTGGTGTGGACAAAACTCGATTGGTGTTGTAGTGATGATCGGCGCTGCGCGCAAACTTGGTGTGACTGCAGTGCCCCTGAACTATCGATTGTCGGATGACGAGTCGGCTTACGTGACCGATCACTGCGATGCGACTGTGGTGTTCGTGGATGCCGATAATGCTGCGACGTTTGAGCGCATACGCTCGCAAATTCCAAAAGTGAAATCAATCTTGGTGTACGGCGGCAAGGCTCTGGATGGAATGTTGAGCGCAGATGAGTTGATGGCTGCTGCATCAACTGATGAGCCAGTGATTTCGGACAATCGCGCACCTGGTGCAACGATGATCTACACATCGGGTACGACTGGAAAGCCCAAAGGTGCTCTACGTACATCGCCAGCAAGTGCAGAGCAGGGAATTGCATTGGTCGGTCTGCTTGGCTCGCAATCGAGTGACATTTATTTGACGACTGGACCGATTTATCACAGCGGTCCCGGTGGGTTTATGGCAACTGGGTTAGCGATGGGCCAAACAGTTGTAGTGCAGCGCAAGTTTGATCCGCTCGATTGGTTGCGACTCGTCGACAAGTACAAAGTGACGAGCACGTTTAGCGCACCGACTCCGATACGCATGGTGTGCAACTTGCCAGCAGAAGTGAAGGCAAAATACGACGTGACGTCGATGAAGCGAATGGTTGCGAATGCTGCGCCGTGGAGCATGACGCTGAAGCACATGTATCTCGAATCGTTTTCACACGACTCGTTATACGAGATTTATGGGTCAACCGAATTGGGAGTGAACTGTGTGTTGTTGCCGGAAGATCAACTGCGCAAGCCTGGTTCGTGTGGCAAGCCATCACCATTGGTTGATATCAAGCTGTTTGACGATGATGGCAATGAAGTAACCGGAATTGGTCCAGAACATACGGGCGAATTATTTGTCAGCAGCCCTTCGGTGTTTGCCGACTATTACAAGCAGCACGACAAATACGTGGCCGATCAGAAGCACGGCTACCAAACGGTGGGCGACATCGCGTATCGCGACTCTGAGGGCTTTATCTATATCTGTGATCGCAAGAAAGACATGATTATTTCTGCTGGCATGAACATTTACCCCGCCGAAATTGAGGGCGTGCTCGAGAACCACCCAGACATTTACGAGGCTGCGGTCTTTGGGATACCCAGTGAAGAGTGGGGTGAGACGGTGCACGCCGTTGTCGTGAAGCGACCTGGTTCAACTCTGACCGAAGATCAAATCAACACACATTCGCGAGAATTTTTGGCAAGTTACAAGGTGCCTCGCTCGCTGTCATGGAGTGACGAGTTGCCAAAGACAGGCTCGGGCAAGATCTTGAAGCGTGATTTGCGCGCGCCGTATTGGGCGGGTCGCGCGTCGCAGGTATAGAGCGACGCTGTCGGTGTAGCTAGCGCTGTGTCGACTGAGCGAGCTTGTTGATCGATGGTCGCAAGATCATCGAGTAGCTATCGACAACTGATTCACGCTTCTGTTGATCTTTGATTGCTTGCGCATCGTTTGTTGCCGCCATAAATGCAGCACGGCTTGGGTATTCATGAAAACGGATCTGGTCCCAGTTACGGCCGTCGCCCATGATGGTGCCTTCAACTTTGAACCAACCCGTGATGCGCGCTCCGTGTGCAACGGCAGCTTCGCCTTCGGCATCGTGATACGAATCAAGTGTTGTGTGTTCGACCCCATCGGCAAATTTGAGTGCGTGCATCACAATGATTGCGCCATCGGTTGGAGTTGATGGAAACGGAACAGCATCGAGCGAAGGTGCGTCGGCAGGCAACTCTGGAGTGGGCATTGGATGCGAGCCGATCACGAATGTTTGTTGCATGCCGGCTTCTTTGTGCGCGTGCAGCTCTTCAAAGTCCGGCATCGATTGCATCTCGATGATTGACGCACTCTTTGGATACTTCACGATGCCAATGCGATCCCAAACTGGTTCGTCGCCAGTGAGCTGGGTTTCGACTACAGCAAGAAATACTGGATAGGCACCAAGCTTGCGCAGTGGTCCGAGCGGCGCATAACGGTCGTCGGCTTCAAGACCACTGATATCACTTTGGCGACCATCTGCGTATTCGGCCTTCTCGCGATACTTCATCAAGTTGACCATCCATACCGGGCCGTCATCTTCTGGCTTGCAAAAAGCCAGTTTCATTCCGTATTCCTTGTTGATGCGGCCATATCGAGGACGATCTAATGCGCTCATGAACCACAAACCTACTCGTGGAGGGGTTTGGCCAAACGAAGTGAAGCGAGTTTGTCTGGTTCTGTCAGGCCTTTGAGGGCTATCTCGAAGTCGGGAAGTGCATAGACCTCGCCATCGTCGGTGATCATGATGAAGCGATCGAACTGTGCCAGGAATGAGCGATCGTGACTCACAGCGACAACAGTGCCCTCAAACCCGTCGAGTGCGTGCTCGAGGGCTTCTGATGACTCGATGTCGAGGTTGTCGGTTGGTTCGTCGAGCAACAATACGTTGTGGCCTTCAATTTCGAGGCGCAGAATTTCGAGGCGCGCTTTTTGGCCACCAGACAGCGTGTCGAACTTTTGGCGAGCATTGTTGACTAGGCCGTAACGCGAAAGGGTTTTCATTGCGCGTTCTTCTTCTGAGATGCGGTCGAGCACAATGGCCAAACACTCACGGCCAACAAAGTCTGGACGGTTGTTGATTTGCGTAAATACACCCACAGATGTGCGCGGACCAAAGGTGATCTTGCCCGTGTCCGGTTCGTTTTGGCCACTGAGCACTTTTAAAAGGTGAGTTTTGCCCGTGCCGTTTGGACCAATAAGTGCAACTCGTTCGCCGTGATGGATCTCTTCGGAAAACGGCTTGAAGAGTTTTGCGATAGAGACGCTTTCGAGTTTTGCAACGCGGCGCGCAGCATCTGCTCCGCGAAGGCGCACATAAATCTGTTGATCGGCAACTGGGGGCGGTGGAGGGCCTGCTGCTACAAACTTTTCCCAACGAGTTTCTGCGCCATTGGCCTTTGTTGCGTTCTTGAAATTTTGTGCAGCGCGCTGCTTCATGATTTTCATGTGTTGAAACAAACGTCGCTCTTCGTCGTTCCAGCGCTTGAGATCATCGCCGAGAAGAGCCTGACGTTTTTCACGTGCTTCCGGGAAGGTCACGTATGAGCCGCCGTGCACCCAACATCCAGAGCCCTCGATGACGACGATTTTTGTTGCACAACGCTCGAGCAGTGTGCGATCGTGACTGACCATCAAGATGGTTGAGCGACAAACTTTGATCTGTTCTTCGAGCCATGCTCGGGTTGGTATGTCGAGGTAGTTGTCTGGTTCGTCGAGCAACAGCACGTCGGCACCAGAGGTGAGTAATAGGTCGAGAACCAAGCGCTTGCGCTCGCCACCCGAGAGCTCGGACACGAGTCGTGTCGACAGATCATCAATTTGTGACTTGACGCTGCGCTGCGCAGACGCTTGCCACTTTGTTTCGAGTTCGTATCCACCCAAATCGCCCCAGTCGGAGAGCGCGGTGGCGTAACCCATGCCATCGTCGGTGCCATCGGCCAATGCTTTTTCTGCAGCAACAAGTGCACGACCGGCGGTGCGCAGTGCGGCCGGTGCAACTTCGATCAACATTTCGCGCAGTGTGTCATCCGGTCGAGACATACCTACGTCTTGTGTCATGTTGAGCATGGTGCCGCCCACAGAAAATTCACCGCCGTCGGCTTCAATTTGTGCAGACAAGATGCGCAAGATTGTGCTCTTGCCAACTCCGTTGGCACCAACAATTGCTGCGTGTTCACCTGGTGTGACTTTAAAACTCACATCAAAAAACAATTGGTCTGAGCCAGGTGGGCCATATTCCAACTCGGAGACAATGATGCTGCTCATCGCATGAAGTCTGTCTGAAGTTTTTGTCAATTACGCTGGAACATAGTGATTTCTACAGCGAATAATAAATCTGCATTTCCATTGTTACAGGCAACAAATGCAGTCTCAGGAATTTCGAATGGCGTTGTGATGATCGCGGTTCCATGGCTCGTTCTTGACCTCACGGGGTCGGCTGCCAAGGCTGGATTGTTGGCTGCGCTTTCAAGTATTCCTGGAATCTTTGTTTCACCAATAGTTGGTGGACTCATCGACCGCTTTGGCCGACGCGCGATCTCGATGTTTTCAGACGTGATGTCGATGATCTCGGTACTGATGTTTTTGCTCATCAATTGGATCGGCGACCTGACATATATATGGATCTTGGTTATTGCGGTCCTTGGAGCATGCTTTGACCCCGCTGGTTACACGGCGCGTAAGTCACTGATTCCCAACGCCGCCACATCCTCAGGTGTTGATGTGGACTCGGCAAATGGCCGATATGAGGGCATTTTTGCGATCGGCTGGATGGTTGGTCCTGCAATTGGTGCGGCGTGCATCGAGTTCAGTGGACCAATGCTTGCGTTTGGAATTACTGCAGCAATGTTTGGGGTGGCGACTCTGTTTGTTTTGCTGATGAAAGTTGACGATGCACACGGCAAGACAATTGCTCATCACGAGGATGGGCATGAGCGGTTCTTTGATTCGCTAAAAAGTGGATTTCGTGTCTTGACGACCGACAAGCCGTTACTCTCGCTAACGATCTCGTTCGTGCTTCTTTCAGCAATGTATATGCCAATTGATGCGGTGATTTTTCCCACGTATTTTGAGTCAATCAACAATCCGCGGGCTCTTGGCTCGCTGTTTGCAAGCCTTGCTGCAGGCATGGTGATTGGTTCGTTTTCGTACGGCAAACTTGCCGCACGTTTCTCCACGAAAACATTGCTGCGCTCAGTTGTACTGATTTCGAGCGTTGCATTGTTTCCAATGGCTTTTCTGCCGTCCACGATGTGGTTTGTGATCCTTGCATTTTTTGCTGGATTGTCATGGGGTCCGTTTAATCCGTTGTGGAACACAGTGGTGCAAACGCGAGTGCAACCAGAGCTGCAAGGTCGCGTATACGGGCTACAGATGTCGTTGCTCTATGCAGGACCTCCAGTTGGTCAATTAATTGTTGGTGCAAGTGTTGATCATTTTGGATTACAACCAACATTTGTTGTGCTGATGTCGATTTTTGCTGCGACTGGAGTCCTGATCGCTTCGTTGCCAGTGTTCCGCGGGCTCTAAGGTATTTCGCATGCCACTTCACCCGCAAGCCCAAGTAATCGCTGATCTCTTTGCGGCAGTGAGAACGACACCATTTGAAGAATTGTCACCCGATGAAGCGCGCGCCGTGTACAACGCCGGGCAAATTCCAAGCGAAGAAGTTGTGTTTGAAATACGAGATATAGATGCAGATGGTATTCCGTGCAGGCTTTATAGGCCATCGTCAGATACGGACCTCGGGCTTCTCGTCTTTTTTCACGGTGGAGGCTGGGTGATTGGCGACCTCAATTCGCACGACGGAGTGTGTCGCTCATTGGCCAATAAGTCTGGACATGCGGTTTTAGCCGTTGATTATCGCTTGGCTCCCGAACACAAGTTTCCGGCGGCATTTGATGATTGTGCTGCGGCACTGCGCTGGGCGCACGATCACGCTGCATCACTTGGCATTGATAAGACACGAATTGCCGTTGGTGGCGACTCCGCTGGTGGCAACCTGGCTGCGGCAGTAGCACTTGCGCAGGAAGTTCCACTGAAGTTTCAGCTGTTGATTTATCCAGGTGTCGATATGACGATGAAATCTCCATCAATTGACGAAAATGCGACAGCTCCAATTCTTACAAAATCGGTGATGGCGTGGTTCGTTGATCATTACATGCGCTCGAGTAACGATCACTCAAATATTTTTGCGTCGCCGATGGCTGCCAGTGATGATCTATTGAAGAAGATGCCGCCAGCACTTGTGATTACTGCGCAATTTGATCCGCTGCGCGATGAAGGTGAGGCTTATGGAAAGCGGCTGGTTGAAAATGGTGTGAACTGCACGATCACTCGCTACAACGGAGCATTTCATGGATTTTTCAACATGATCACTCTATTGGATGACGCACAATCGGCACATGCGCAAGCGTCGACGCTACTGAAAAAATATCTGGATTAACGATTTATTCGTTGCCCTGAACTCTGTCGAGTTGTGGTGCATCAGCATCGAGTAGTGCAAGTACATCGCCTGGAGTGATGGCCGTGCAAAATTCGCCGTGCAAGTTGGCAACTGTCATGTCGTGCACGAGCTCGGCGTCGTAGTCGGCACCATCAAGACCAATGCGATTAGTTGTAGCGCAACAGTCGGGAACAAGATATGTATCAAAACCAAGATTGCCGGCCATGCGCGTAGTTGTCTCGATACACATGTTGGTAAAGAAACCGACAATCACAAGTCGCTTGATGCCTTTGCGGCGCAATTGAATCTCGAGATCGGTACCGATAAAGCCGCTGTTGACATCCTTTTCAACACAAATATCTGTTGGTTGTACTTCAAAGCCTTCTTTTTGTGCTCCGGTAGGTAGTGAAAACTTGAGTGGGGAAGCTGCTTCGCGAGAGTCGTGTCGTGTGTACGCAACGGTGAGATCATGTTGACGAAACGCGGCAAGCAAACGCAACATGTACGATTCGGCGTCGGGGTTGTTGCGTCGTCCGGTTGGCCCACCCCAATGCTCGAGCACATCCACGCCCTTTTGAACATCAACGAGAAGTAGTGCGGTATCGCTAGAAAATTGTTTGATCATTTGTTGATTCTATGTTCTTCGAGAGTCGCGAGCGGCCGGCATCCAGTTTTCGCCAGCGGTTGCATCGATGCGAGCCAGAAATCGGTAACCGATTGGTTCGATGAGTTGAACAAATTCAAGAGTGAGTTGCTCGCCAAGTTGACGCCACGCTTTTTCGCATAATTCGTTTGTGGTGTCTTCGATCTGTTCTCTAAATGCAAGTCCTGCATCATTGATGCGTCCGTTGCTCACAAAGCCACGGGCATCGAGCGCGGCCCATGCTTCTTCAAGTTGGGCATCGTCGGCACCACGACTGCGCGGAATCCAGTCGCCGGGATAACCAAGAAACGCGTCGTGTAATAACCCTGCCTGCACGCCACTCACATCGTGACTTGCAAGTACCGCAAAGTGTGTGTCGCCACGCCACTCGCGAATGCAGTTGATGGCAAGCCACGCAGACAAAGCAGGGTCATCTTCGCAACGGGGCCATGCACGATGAGCCGCATATAAAACACGACCACCGAGGGGCAGTGAGTCGGCAGCATCCCAAAGCGACTTTGCCAACTTGCTCAACGGATCGATTATTTCTGGCGCGTATTCACGCAATCCTCGAGCAACTGCCTCGTTGCGCACTCGGTAAGCGTCTTCAAACGTGGTGTGCTGGCGTGCAACATCGAGACATACATCAATGAATTCCTTGCGAATTGAGTAGAACGCTGCGGTGACGGCATTGTTGCCAACCGAGGCAAGCGGGGCAGAGCGTGTGGTGATGTAGTAGCCCAAGCCGTTTGGCACGCCAAGCGCGGTGAATCGCGCAATTGCATCTGGATCCCAATAAATCCAACCGATGAGTCGGTGCGAAGCAAGCGATGCTCTAGCACTCAGGTCACGCCAATTCGTCATGCGCAAACGGTATCAGTCATGCAAGAATTATGAACAACCGTGAGTACTCCAAGTTTGTTTTCTGATGCACTAGAACTGCTTCCGTTTGATGGCAGTGCTGTGTTGTATCCACGTTTCTTTGATGCCGACTTTGCTCGGGGAGCTTTTGACGAATTGAAAACTACAACACCGTGGGAGCAGCCAGAGATGGTCATGTTCGGCAAAAAGCATGCTCAGGCCGGGCTCTCTACGTGGTTTACAGATAGTGGAATTTCGTATCAGTATTCGGGGATTGTGCGCGAGGCACACTCGATGACGCTGCTGCTCACAAAGATCGGGGCAATGTGCACCGCGCATATAGGCGCGCAATTCAACTCGGTACTCGTCAACTTGTATCGAGACGGACAAGACAGTGTGAGTTGGCATTCAGATAATGAAGCCGTAAATGGCAAGGAGCCAACGATTGCATCTGTGAGTCTTGGTGAGACGCGTCGTTTCGATCTGCGACATAAAGAAACGAAAGAGTTGGTTCGGGCAGACCTCGAAGACGGGTCACTGTTGGTGATGTCTGGTCTCTCGCAGCACTGTTGGGTGCATCAAATTGCTAAAACAAAAACACCAGTCGGTCCGAGAATCAACTTGACGTTTCGACAAGTACAGCCAGTTCATCTGCAGTGATTTCGCCCACGTGCGTTGCGATCACCTTGCCGTGTGAGTCGATAACGATGGTGGAAGGCACTGATGTCACGCCGAGTGCAGAGGAAATGCGACCTTCAGAGTCGATGACGACCGGCATTGTGAGGCCAATTTCATCTGCATACGCAGCCACCGAGTCGAGTTTGTCGCCCAGATTTACTGCCACGACGGAGACATCCTGATGTTCGACTGCAAATTGTTGCAACTGGGGTAGTTCACGTCTGCATGGAACACACCATGTGGACCACAAGCTGACAACGAGTCTGTTGCCATTAAGTAAATCGCCGCTATTGATCTCGGTGCCGCTTGAGTCGGCAACGATGACTGAAGGCCATCGTGCTTCGGTGTCACTTGATTGATGAGTACAACTTGTCAACGTCAACGCGACGAGAGCGCAGTAGATCAGACGCTTCATGAGGTGATAATGATCAGTACGCGATCATTGAGCAGAATCGTGCAGTCGCCTTCGATGGTTGCTACTTGTGTCCAGAAGTGACTCAAAGTTTCGCCGGGGCGCACAGAGAAAGGGCCAATGACATGTGTAAACGTGTCGTTATTGACGACTACAAATTCGTCGCCAACTTTGACTTGGACAATCTCGGGTAATAAGTCAACAAATTCGCCGCGTGCAACAGCATCAAATGTGCCGGCAGGTACGACAACGCGTAGGACGGTTCCCGTAGTGACAACCGAGGGCGTTGCGGAGTTGCTGCAAGAAGCAACAACAAGCGCCATCATGGTCACGAACACGCCAAACGAGATGATCGTTCGGCGTGTTCGTGTTTTCATGGTGTGCTGAATAATTACGGAGCTTCGGTCAAAACTGGAACATCAACAATGGTTGTTGCGCCAGACTCGAATGTCAGGGTGACAGCAATTGAAGTGCCGGTTTCGAGGGGCTTGGCGAGCTTCATGAGCATGATGTGGAAGCCACCCGAGACAAGCGCAAGAGGTGTTCCTGCTGTCATCGGTATTGACGCAATCTCTTGCATTCCCATTGAGCCATCCGCTGCTGTTGTGGTCTCATGCACCTGTGTCATTCCGGCAATTGCCATGTCGACCGATGCGCCAACTAGTGCGTCATCTGCGCTTGGAGTGATGTTCATGTAGACCACACCAACTGTTGATTCCATTGGACTGGTGCGAGCCCAAGCTCCATCGACGGTGAATGTCGTCTCGGTTACAACCACAGTGGTATCTGGCGCCACTGTGTCTGTCGTGCTGGTTGAACTACCGCACGATGTGGCAAATAGTGTGAGCGCCGCAATTGTGGTGACGGCGAGTGTTGCTTTTCTCATTACTTATTCTCCCTTGTTGATGTTGTTGATGAGAATTTGAAGATCGTTGGTGAATCCGTCAGCGCCAACGCCGAATGGGAGTTCGTCAATAACGGTTCCCATGTCATCAACGATGTATGCAAGAGCCGTGTGGGTCACCTCGATCACTCCTAAGGCATTGGTAGTGACCGAGGAATTGGCGAGGAATTCTTCTTCTGCGGTCTTTAACTCGACCATGTCGGTCGTGCGAATGACATGAAATCTGTCGACATACGAACTGAGGTAGGGAGCAAGTCGATCAACAGTGTCGCGCAGTGGGTCAACCGTGACGAATGCGAGGTCAACAATGTCGGATGTTGGGCCGATTCGTTTGAACGCAGATCGAAGATCGGCCAACGTGGTGGGGCAGAGGTCTGGGCACATGGTGTAGCCGAAGTAGACAACCAATAACTCGTCAGGTTTTGCCCGCATGGTGAATGGTGCTGACGCAGCACCAATGAATTCCTCTGGCAATGTCACGACCGCCACATTGAGCGGATTGTCGCGGACTAAACCGACGAGTACTTGCTGATCGGCTCCGCAGCCCGCAGTAGCGAGGGCCACTGCGGACGCGAAACCAACCATACGTATGAACTTCATTTTTTGAATAGTTACTTCAGTGCCAAGGCGACTTTGTCTTTTGGAGTTGAAAATGCGTGGATGAAACCAGCAATGCTGGCGAGCAACATCACGATTGCTCCAAGGAAACTCAACATTCCAGCAAGCGCGGCTTTCTCGCCGAAAATACTGAAACCATATGAAGTAAGCAAAAGACCACGAAGAGTCTCACCTTTAAACATTGTTTCGCGTTGTCCAGTGATTTTGTCGAGGTCTGCCTTCAGCGCATCGACGTTGCTTGCGTTGGCCGCAGTCGCATCGGCAAGTGCAGTCTTTGCTTTGGTCTGGATGGCTCCAATTGTTGCGTATGTTTCGCCGCCACCAATGCCCTTGAGGTGCATGCCGATGTAGTCGTTGGCGTAGCACTCAGCTTTTTTGCCGGAGTCAAGTGGTGTGCCTGCGTTTTCGGTAAGGCAAGTCGATGCCTTTTCTTCGTCAGAGAGAAACTCAGCAGCGGTGAAGCTGATTTTCTGCTGGGCAAGTTGGTCATGGACGTATGAGTCTGCGAAATCGGCGTTGGTCTTAAAAACAAAGCCAAGGAGTACCAGCAAGATTGCTATTGCTACACCTCCCGCACTGAAGATCATGTCAAGTGTTCTGCGTTTCATTATGTTTTGTCGCTCGAATTGTTGGAAGTTATCAAGCGACGATCACCTCCTACGCCTAAGAGTAGGAGGTGATCACTAAATGAACTTATGAAACCACTGTCATCTAATTCACAGATGGTATTAAGCACACCTAATTGTTGTGTGTACCTAACTTGTACCTAGCTTGTTAATTACTTAGCTAGCGAATTGAGTGTGCGTGATGCACGCGCTGTGCTGCATCTACATGTTCAACGGTAAGACCGCAGCATCCACCGAGTACTTGTGCACCAAGCGAAGTCCACTCTTCAAAAAATGTTTCAAGTCGTGTTGGCTCAATAACGTCAACAAATTTCCAATCCGGCATTTCAAAATATCCACCATCTGGATAAGCAGAAAGAGGACCGGAGAATGTTTTGCGAATGGTCTTGAGCGACTCGCCAACGATTTCAGCACTGGTGTGCATAACACCTGCAACATCGACTCCGGTTTTTGGAATGAACTTGGTGATTTCGTCTAGAGGTAAATCATCAAAAGCATGAAATGCAACGACGCGGCCATCTGTTGTACGCCGTGCGCTCAGGCCAAACCAT
>WLKU01000025.1 GCA_009701105.1 Actinomycetota bacterium
ACTACTTCACTCATGTCTTGCTCGTTTCCTTGATGAGATATCGCACCGAGGTGGCAGCATTGCCGTCCACGTGCAATATCGTCGCGGTCCAGCGCTTCGAAAGAGGAAGACTCGTCTTCGCACTTTCGGATCGCTATCGCGTGATCGACCTTGGGATGGGCAAATCGCCCGTCCTTGTCTTTCAGGCTACCCCCTAGCCCCTTGCCAAATGCAGCACTTTTTGGGGCTCTATCAGCCCACCTACTCCAGTCGCCTCATATGCACGCTCTGCACAAGGCCCACCATGATTCCCATCGACAACGTGTGCGAGCCGCCATACGAAATAAATGGCAGTGGAAGACCGCTTACGGGGGTCAGACCCAAGGTCATGCCAATGTTTTGAAACACCTGAAACGTCATCAACGTAAAGATCCCACACGTCATATAGAGCCCAAAGCGATCGCGCGCCATTTGAGCAATACGCCAAACTCGCCACAGCATTACGGCAAACAACCCAATTACTACCCCGCCACCCAACATTCCAAATTGTTCGGCAATCGCAGAAAATGGAAAATCGGTGAACTGCACAGGAATGTATTTTCCATTTGTGAGTGGGCCCTGCAAATATCCTTTTCCAAAAAATCCACCTGTCGACACCGCACGTTTTGCAAATCGCACTTGCAACACCACCGACTCAAGAGCTTTGTCGCGTGAATCTTGGTTCAACCACGAAACAAAACGACGTAGTTGATAGGTGCCAATAAATCCATTCACCATGACCGTGCCCATAGTGACGATCGAGAGCCCGGTGATCATCAGCAGATAGCGGCGGCGTGCACCCGCAACCAGCAAGATACCCACAACACCTGCCACGATCACCGTTGCCGACCCAAGGTCGGGTTGCAACAAAATGAGTGCAACAGGACCACCAACGATGTACAACGACATCACAAAGTGATGCCAATCAATTTTGCTATCAACTGCTTCACTAAAATAACTAGCAATCAATATCAGAATGATGGGCTTCACAAACTCGGCCGGCTGCAGCGAAAAAGAAACAATCGGCACATTAAATGACAAACGCGCACCACCCCGCACGGCTCCGTACACAAGCACCAATACAAGCAACAACATCAACCCGCCGTACAGCACGCCAACTTGTGTTCTAAACCACTCATGGCCAAGTGCCATCACAATCGCGGCAACTGCGGCAGCAGCAATTACATAACCAACCTGGCGCTGAGTGTAAAAATAAGGATCAAATTCTTGATCCAGCAATCGCAAGTGCGTTGTCGAAAATACGTTGAATAAACCGATGATCGACTGCAACGCAACGACCGCAATTAAAATCCAGTCGATGTTGCGAATCGGGTCTGCGTAACTGCCACTAAAACCAAATGTGCCACTACCGGACGGCTGACTAAACCTGCGCTTCAATGTTTGCAGCGACATCAGTCTCGACTATCCGATCGACCGCCAGCCAGGCACGAAGGATTGCGCAAATATGTTGGTGGCGCAGCTATTCCACTTTGAATATTCAGTGGATCAGCGGCGATCACGCCGTCCAATTTGTATCGCCCTGCGAGTGCAGTAAAAATACATTTCACCACAGGTGCTGCTGCCTGTGATCCGTATCCAGATTTCTCTAAATACGCAAATGCCGAATATGGCTGCAATGGATCAAGGCTGAACGCACCAAACGCAGATGAGTCATTCCACGGCAAGTTACTGAACCCCTGCGCTGTTCCGGTTTTCCCGGCGATCGGAAGGACGTCGTACGGGTACCCCTTAAACAACAGCTCGCCTGTTGTCTTGTGATAATAATCAAAATTGATTCCAGGCCCCCTAATTACACGCGCCAGCCCGCGCACGATCGGATCAAGTCGATCGCCAGTCATGTCTAGGGTCCTGACTGGCTCTTGAGTATCAAAGCGCTCAACCACATTTGACAACGTGAGGTCTGCAACTCCTGGTGTTTTGTCGGGAGTTCCTGGTGCAAGCACTTCTTGCACTATGTGAGGTGTAAACAATTTGCCACCATTGCCTAGTACGCCATATGCAGCTGCAACTTGTAGCGGAGTTGCTGACAACAAACCCTGACCGATTGAAAACAACACTTGATCACCGACGTAGTACGCCTTGCCCGATTCTTGCGAAATGGCACCAATATCTGCCATTCGTTTCTTCAATGCCTTACTTGGAATCGTGCCAGCAAATTCGTTTGGCAAATCGATATTGGTCGGCGAACCAAAACCAAATAGTCGAACCTGCTCTTCCAGAATTGGCTTATAGCCGCGCTCAGTCAAGATCTGCTCGCCAATTTTGTAGAAAAATGCGTCACTCGAAACCGCAAGCGCATCTTCAACTGTTACGTTTCCGAATCTGCATGGCGAGCCTGTTGCTCGACACACAGCGTTTCTAAATACACACTTCACGCCCTCTTGACATCTGTCGCTTGGAATACTCTCCAGCTTGTAGGTACCTCGATCGTCAAACACGTATGCAGCATTGCCCGGCAATTGCCCAGTGTTCAGTGCCGCATATGCAACGAATGGTTTAAACGACGACCCCAAGTTGTAGCGACCAGAAATTGCGCGGTTGACCAATACCGACAAGTCGGGGTCATCCGTTTGCGGAAACACTTGAGCAAATTTATTGCTCGACACTCCGCCAGCAAACCAACGGTTATCAAATCTCGGATACGAGGCCATAGCGATCACTTGACCAGTGTCGTGATTCATCACCACAACCGACCCAGCAGGAGCCTTGTAATAAACAGCATCTGGAAATAGCGGATCGAGCGTGCCGTCAGGCAACCGCACGTTTCCTGCTTCAACACGACGACGAAGTACAAGTTGCGTTTCAAGAGCCTGCTCGGCAAATTGTTGTAGACCCATGTCAATAGACAAGTGCAAGTCGTTGCCAACAATCGGCTCAACTCGCTCAATGAGTCGCAACAATTTCCCTTGCGCATTTACTTCATAACGCACATAACCTGGCGTCCCGCGCAAGATGGGTTCGTACGATTGCTCAACTCCGTATCCACCCACCCGTTCATTTGGGTCGTATCCAATCGACTTGTAATACGCGAGAGTCTTTGGCAAAATTGCGCCGATATATCCAATGACATGACTCCCAATAGCACCGAATGGATAATTACGCTTCCATTCCTCGCGCACATAAATGCCCGGATAATCCTCGATCCGCTCTGCCAAAAATAATGCCGTTTCCTCCGAAACGTCCTCCTTCAACGGCAACGCTTCAAGCGGCCCAAAACGCTTGTCTTCATATCTCTTAAACAACATTTCAATTGGCATCCCCAACGGTCCTGACAAACGCTGAAACATCTCCAAGCGATCGATCGGATCTTTTAACACTTCACGATCAATCGTCGCAGTCAAAATACGTTTGTTATCGGCAACAACCCGACCCTTTGCATCAAAAATCCGTCCGCGCTCTGGCAACAGACGAATAGTTCGTGTACGTACAGCAAGCACCACCGACTCATTGTCTTTGGCCTGAACTGCTTGCATAAACCACATTCGCACCGACAACGAACTCAACAACACAACCGCAGCCACCGCAAGCGCGGTCAGTCTTCGTGAGTGATTATTAATTGCCATTGCTGCTAGCCAACAAGCGATTCTTTAAGCGTCCAACGACACACTGGCAATAGCAACGGCGCAATAATCATTCCAGCGACAACTACAAACGCAACCACCGCGACAACGTGTGGTTGAAACCGTCCGCCAAAACCCACCATGGATTGTGCGAGCGGAAACGCCATCTCTCCCACTGCTCCAACGATTCCGATGGTGATGACTCTCGTCCACCACGTTGGCTCTCGAACAAAAAAGGGCAGGAGGCCAGCCGTGTATGCGGCTAAGCCAAACACCAACGATGCAAGTCCAAGTGGTGTTGACAACACGCAGTCATACATCACACCAATGATCAGACCAGAGATTGCTCCAATCTCTGATCCATATATAGTTCCCGCAGACACAGCAAACAACAACATCACGGGGATCATCACACCGAATGGTCGCATGTCATTCAACAACGTGGTTTGTAGTCCGAGCAAAATCAACGACACCAACACCAATCGCGTCCAACGACTGGCCATTAATCGCAACAGTCTTTCGCTCACGGTGCCGTTCGCTCAGTGATCGGTTGATACAACAAGATGCGAACGAAACTCAAATTGCTCAAGTCTGCAACGATGTCGATCTCCAACAACGGCCCAGCTGTTCCGAGCCTCTCTTTCACTCGAGACACAGTCCCAACCACAATGTCTGGCGGCGCAAGACTGAGCGAACCACCAGCCGTCACAATTGGCGACCCAGACTGCACAACCCCAAAGCGTTGAGCAGCGTCCACGAAACGCACGGTTGGCACACGCCCAGCACCACGTCCTTCCAAGACCCCGGTCTCACGCACCGACACATTGCTTCCAGGCGGAATTGTTAACGAAGAAGAAATGATGGGCGTGCGTGGCGCCACGATTGATCCTGGAGTAAACCCAGCAATATTTGATGTTGCTGGCACGGTTGGAACAGTTATCAGTGGGTCGATCGTCACGGGCACCGAAACAATCGTCACCTCAGATGCGGGGTCTTGATTTGGCACCGTTGCAACTGTGGTCTTTGGCGCGTTAATGATCTTGACCGACAACGCATATTGCGGATCGGTAATCAACATCACTACTGCGCGGTTTGCAAACACCTGAGTGATCTTGCCTACAAGTCCAGCAGCATTGAGCACCGGCATTCCCACCTTGATGCCGCTCTCCGTACCTTGATCAATCTCAACGCTTTGTACAAAATTGGATGGAGAGTCACCGATCACTTGTGCGCTCACTGAGTTAATTCCTGCCAATGTTGGCAAGCCGTTGAGTGCGAGCAACTCTTGAGACAAGCGCACCGATGCCGCAGCCGCAACTGCCGCACCTTCTTGTTGCGCAATTTTCTCTCGCAGCAGTTCATTTTCTGCTGTCACGTCGTTGTAGTGCGTTATTCCGTACCACGCGTTTGTAGCAGGACGCGTCACCACCCGCGCCACACTTTCGACTGGCCTAAACACTGTTCCAAAAATCGACCGCAGCGACTTTGTTGCCGAACTTCCCTGCAGATCGAGTGTCACCAAGATGATCGACGTCAACACAAGCAGCGCCATGATCCGCCTGGACTTCATTGACCGAACAGCCACTAGGAAACCCTACGCAGACCTACTCGAAGGAGGTCTGAGCAGTCAGACCTTTCATGGCTTCAATGTTGTCAAGAGTCATGCCACAACCCAGCACCACTGAGAACAATGGCTCGGGTGCCAAAAATGCATGAATGCCGGTGTCGTATGTGACACGCTCGGCGAGCCCGGTCAGCAATGCCCCACCACCCGACAGCGTCAGTCCGTGTCCAATGATGTCGGCTGCCAACTCTGGCGGGGTGCGCTCAAGCGTTGTTTTGATTGCATCAACTATTGCTGTCACACCAGGACCAATTGCGCTGCGTACATCTTCGCTCGTCACCACTTGTGTGCGAGGTAGACCAGTCATCGTGTCTCTGCCACCCACATCGGCAGTCAGCTCTTCTGCCAATGGCCACGCCGAACCGAGCTGCAGCTTTACTTCTTCGGCGGTGTTCTCACCAACATCCAACGAAAACTCATTTTTGAACATCTCAACAATTGCTTGGTTCAGTTCGTCGCCGGCAACACGTGCCGAATACGCGGTCACGATGCCACCCATTGAAATCACTGCAACTTCAGTAGTGCCACCACCGATATCCACGATCAAACTTGCGCTCGGAAGATGCACGGGCAGTCCGGCGCCAATTGCTGCAGCCATTGGTTCCTCGATGATGTACACCGGGCGTCGCGCACCAGCAAACTCTGCGGCCTCTTGCACAGCGCGACGCTCGACGCCAGTAATCTCCGACGGCACACAAATAATCATTCGTGGCTTATTCCATCTGCTTGTGTGCACTTGTTGAATGAAATAGCGAAGCATCTTTTCGCACACATCAAAATCGGCAATCACTCCGTCTTGCAGCGGGCGCACCAAACGAATATTTTGCGGAGCACGACCCCACATTCGCTTGGCCTCAAAACCAACGGCCACGAGTTCACCTGTTTGGCTGTCCACGGCAACCGACGACGGCTCATTCAGTACAACACCCTCGCCTTTGACATACACAAGTGTGTTGGCGGTGCCCAAGTCGATGGCGATGTCACGTCCTAACGAAAGTGCGCCTCCACCAGCCATGCTTTGGTCTCCTTAGCGCGCCAGCATCAAGGCTGAGCACGGGGTCAATACTCAAATCCTACCTAACCGTATTGATCAATCAGGTTCTACAAATTTGGAAAGAAGATCCCAATTTCGCGTGCTGCAGAGGCCGCAGAGTCACTTCCGTGAATCAGGTTTTCGGTAAACATCGTGCCGTAATCACCGCGGATGGTGCCAGGTGCTGCAGCCTTCGGATTCGTTGCACCCATCATCGTGCGCAACACTTCCCATGCATCTTCTGGTCCTTCAATAACGAGTGCCACCACTGGGCCTCGTGACATGAAGGCCACGAGCTCTGGGTAAAAACCCTTTCCCTTGTGCTCTTCGTAATGGCGCTCCAAAATTGCAGCATTCAACGTGCGCAATTCCATTGCCACAATTTTCAGACCTTTGGTTTCAAACCTTGAGAGAATGCTTCCAACGAGACCACGCTCGACTGCATCTGGTTTGAGTAGGACAAGTGTTTTAGTGCTCATCTCTACAGTTTACGGCGCAAGTAGGTCCGAGCACTACCTACGACATACAAACTTCCTGCCACAAGCACGGCATCTTCTTCGCGAGCAATACTCAATGCTTTATCGCACGCAGCCTCAACGGTCTCGCACACCACAACTTGCTCACAACCCATTTGTTTTGCAGCGCCCCCCAGATCATTTGCGCCAAGACCGCGCGGCGATGGCGCTGTGCAGCAAATCACCACATCAAATTCATCTGCACGCAATGCCGAAAGCAACATTTGCGGATCGCGACCCTTAAGTGCTCCAACTACCAATATTCGTTTTCCTTCTGGAGAAAAATCGTCAAAAAACACTTGAGCACACACATCGGCACCTGCCGGGTTATGTGCACCGTCAATCACTACGAGTGGCGCACGACCAAGTACTTCAAATCGACCAGGCATTTTCACTGCCGCAAAACCTTCGCGCACAACTTCGATGTCGAGCACATTGCCAAAAAATTCTTCTACTGCCGTCAACGCGATCGAAGCATTATCACCTTGATGTTGTCCGTGCAGCGGCAGTGGCAATTCTTTATACACCGCGCGCTCTGTGCGCACATCAATCATGCGTCCGCCAACAGCCAACTCGTTTTCGGATATTTCAAAATCATTTCCTCGAAGTAACACGGCGGCAGATTCAGCGGCATTCCAAATTTCACGTAGTTCATCGTTGGTGTCGCCTACCACGAGCACACTTCCCGGTTTGGAGATGCCAACTTTTTCAAAAGCAATATCTTGCAGTCGCGGTCCAGCAAATTCTGTGTGATCCAAAGCAATATTGGTAATCACCGCAACTGCCGAATTGACGACATTGGTTGCGTCCCATCTTCCGAGCATCCCTACTTCAATCACCGCCACATCAACTGCGGTGTCAGCAAAATACCTAAAGGCCGCTGCCGTCATAATTTCAAAATACGACGGTCGCACGCCGCCTATTACTTCAATGTCGGCAATAGCGGCCACACAATCGGCAAAGTCTTGCTCACTTATTGGCTCGTTGTTGCGCGATATTCGTTCGGTTAGCGCTTCCAAGTGCGGGCTCGTGTATGTGCCAACTTGCAGTCCATGAGCGATCAACAATTGCGTAATGATTTGGGTAGTTGAGCCCTTGCCGTTGGTGCCAGTGATATGGATTACCGGGTAGCTCAAGTGCGGCTGACCCATCAAATCCATAAAGGTGTTGATGTTGTCTAGTGATGGAGACTCAACGCGACCAGTTTTTTCGTAGCTGGCGTGCTCATCCAAATAGTTAAGTGCCTCGCCGTATTGCATAATGCGCAGGCTAGTTCTTAAGAAGCAGCACGGCGCTGACGAGTGACGCGAGTATTTCGCATCACGAGTTCAGGACTCGACTTCGTCGCAATCGATTTTTCGTCAAACACCACACGTGCAACGTCGGTGCGGCCCGGTATTTCGTACATTGTGTTGAGCAATACTTCTTCCAAAATTGCGCGCAACCCGCGAGCACCAGTGCCCCGATGCAATGCTTGTTCGGCAATTGCCACAAGAGCATCTGGCGTTATTTCAAGTTCAATGTCTTCAAACTCAAAAAACTTTTGATACTGCTTGAGCAGTGCGTTCTTTGGCTCAGTCAAAATCGAGATCAATGCGGCCTTATCTAGGCTGTGCACCGCGCCAACCATCGGCAGTCGGCCAATGAATTCTGGAATCATTCCAAACTTGAGCAAGTCTTCTGGCAACACTTGTGAAAACAACTGCCCAGGATCTTTCTCTGCCTTCGAGCGCACCTCGGCATGGAAACCGACACCCTTGTGACCAATGCGGTTTTCGATGATCGTGTCGAGCCCAGCGAACGCACCGCCAACAATAAACAGCACGTTGGTTGTGTCTATTTGGATGAACTCTTGGTGTGGGTGCTTGCGACCACCTTGAGGTGGCACCGAAGCAACTGTGCCTTCAAGAATCTTGAGCAATGCTTGTTGAACACCCTCGCCCGAGACATCGCGGGTGATCGAAGGGTTCTCGCTCTTACGCGCTACCTTGTCAATTTCATCTATATATACGATGCCCATCTCGGCACGCTTCACATCAAAATCGGCCGCTTGCAACAACTTGAGCAAAATGTTCTCAACGTCTTCACCCACATAGCCAGCCTCGGTCAGTGCGGTGGCATCGGCAATAGCGAATGGAACGTTGAGCAATCGGGCAAGCGTTTGGGCCATGTGCGTTTTGCCGCAACCAGTTGGGCCGAGCAGCAAGATATTGCTCTTTTGTAGTTCGACTTCGTCGCGACGAGCATTGCCCGAATTTTTGTATTTAATGCGGCGGTAGTGATTGAACACAGCAACGGCCAAAACTTTTTTGGCTTGTTCTTGGCCAACGACATACTCATCCAAAAATGCGCGAATGTCGCGCGGGATTGGAAGTTCTTCTAGACCAACTTCGGCAGCCTGACCAAACTCTTCATCAACAATCTCGTTGCACAACTCGATGCACTCATCACAGATGTGTACTCCTGGGCCGGCAATAAGTTTTTTGACTTGCTTTTGCGACTTGCCACAAAAAGCACACTTAATCAGTTCGGCTGTATCACCAAATTTTGCCATGAGTCAGTTTCCGGTGCTCAGCGAATCGGGCCAGTGCGATCGGCATGTGTGCGAGCAGTGATGATCTCGTCGATCACTCCGTATTCGAGAGCGGCAGGCGCTTCAAGAACAAAATCGCGATCGGTGTCGTTGTGCACGCGCTCAACCGACTGACCGGTGTGCTCTGACAAAATTCCTTCGAGTAACTCGCGCATCCGCAAAATCTCGCGAGCAGCCAACTCGAGGTCTGTTACTTGGCTATAGCCAACCTGGCCATATGGCTGATGCAACAAAACTCGTGAGTGTGGCAATGCCAGGCGCTTGCCTTTTGTGCCAGCGGCAAGCAATACAGCGGCAGCAGACGCAGCCTGACCAAGGCAAATAGTTGCAATGTCATTTTTGATGAATTGCATGGTGTCATAGATGGCGAAAAGAGCCGTGATGTCGCCACCAGGGCTATTGATGTAGATGTTGATGTCCTTGTCGGGGTTTTCGCTCTCGAGGTGAATCAACTGTGCACAAATGAGATTGGCAATCGTGTCGTCAATTGGAGTGCCTAGAAAAATGATGTTCTCTTTGAGCAACCTGCTGTACAAGTCGGACGTGCGCTCCCCACGACTGGTCTGCTCGGTGACATTGGGAACGTAATAATTCCGCATCACATTTTCTTCACGCATAATGCCGTCTCCCTGCAAGGTTTCTAGTCGGTAGCCAACTGCACTGCCGCTTGTCTTATTCCTAGAAACTAAATAGTAGTTGCACGGCTTGCTTATTCGGTGGAATTCCCTTGTGACTCATCACCAAAGAGGTCGTCAGCATTGATTGTGTTGCCCTCTGGGTCTACAAGGGTCGAATTGCGCAACAACCAATCGACGGCTTGCGATTTGTGAATTTGGGCAGCCAGTTCGGTTAATGCATCGTTGTCTTGATATGCCTTGCGCACTTGATTGACCTTGCGGCCAACTTGTAGCGCAATGCGCTCAATTTCTTGTTCGATGTCATCTTCGCTAGCAGTAATTGCTTGAGCGACAGCTACTGCACGTAGCGCAAGATCCACCCTGACTGCTTTTTGCGACTCGGTGCGCAAGTTTTCGATGAAACTCTCTGTGGTTTGACCAGTTGCAGACAACCACTGATCGATGGAAACACCTTGCGACTGAAACTGTTCGACAGTGTTGCGCACTCTTGCCTGCAAGTCACTGGCAATCATTGCTTCAGGAATTTCGATCGTCACAAGATCAGCCAATGCAGCAGTCGTGCGCTCCACAAACACGCTCCGTGTTTGATTGAGTTTGATCTCCTCGAGTCGCTTGCGCAACGAAGCCTTCCATGCGTCAACTGTTTCAAACTCAGAAACGTGCTCAGCAACCCACTCATCAGTCAGGTCATCAAGCACCATCTCTTGCACTTTTTTTACAACGACAGTCATCTCAGCAATGTCGGTTGTGCCATTCGGTGCTTCAGAATACGAAATGGTCGAGCCCAACTTTTCGCCGGTCAGTTTCTCGTCGAAGCTTGCCGACACCCACCCCTTGCCAACTTCGTATGCCCAATCTTCAACGTTGAGTCCTGGCACTGGAGTACCTTCGCGAGTTCCGCTCAAGTCGAGCGACACGTGGTCGCCCTTTGCAATCGCACGATCAACATCCTTCAACACGCCGTGTCGTGAACGCTCGGACTTCATTGCATCATCAACGTCTTCTTCCTTCACAAGCAGCGCTGGAAGTTCGATGCGCAGGCCGTTGTAGCCAGGCACAGTCACAATTGGTCGTACTTCACACGTTGCATCAAAACTTACGACGCCATCTTCTTCGCCCTTTGTCACTTCAATCTGTGGGGTGGCAATCAGGTCAACATCATGTTCGCGCACGGCTTGTGCCAAATACTCTGGGATGGAATCTTGAATCGCTTGCGACCTCGCAGCGCCAAGCCCGATCTGGGCTTGCAACAATTGTCGCGGAGCCTTGCCTTGGCGAAACCCAGGAATACGGATCTCATTTGCGATTTTGCGGAAGGCCTTATCGATATTCCGATCGAATTCGACCTCGTCAATTTCCACTGACAGTTTGACTTTGTTGCCCTCGAGGGTCTCAATGATGCTTTTCACAGAGCGCAAAGTGTACCCTTTTCAGTTGTGACAGCCTCATGGAAACCTCATTCACTTGCCACACCGCATACTGGCCAGATCGACCTTAAAAACGGCGACAAAGTACAGCTCACGGTCGAGCGAGATGGACTGCCTGTAGGCAGCGAGGGCAAAGTCATTTTGGCCAATGGTTTCAATTGGCTGCGCTATCGCGTGCGCTTTGCAAACGGCACCGAAATTGGAGATCTAGACCACCGCAACATTGCGCCGATTGGCAAGACTGCTCGCCGACTTGAGCGCGCCGCCAAGCGCGCTTCGTAACGTAAAAATATTCAGCCAACTTGTAATACAGTTCGCGCCATGACCACACCAGTCGATATTCGTACTCGTTTTCCTGGCGCCAGCAATAACTGGGCTCGCTTCGATGGGCCAGCAGGCACACAGATGGTTGACGCGGCAATTCGGGCGATGAGCGACTTCGCTGCAGGTGGTTCAAACGCCAACACCGGTGGATATTTTTCTTCTGCCAACGATTGCGACGCCCTACTCGACCGCACACGCCAAGTTGTTGGCACATTGTTTGGTGCAGACCCAGAGGGCATTTGCTTTGGCGCCAACATGACCACGATGACGATGGCGTTCACTCGCGCCGTTGCTCGCACTCTCAAACCTGGTGACAGAGTCGTTGGAACCAAACTCGACCACGATGCCAACGTTTCTCCGTGGCGCATTGCATGCGAACTCTCTGGCGCAGAACACGTACTCGCACCATTTAGCACCACAACATTCATGCTCGACACCGAAGCAATGCTCAAAATGATTACACCTAACACCAAGTGGGTTGCTATCACTGGCGCTTCCAACTTGCTCGGTACTGCGCCAGATCTCAAGCCAATCATCGATGCCGCGCACGACGTCGGTGCGCGAGTCTTTGTCGATGCAGTGCACTTAGCGGTGCATCGCCCTATCGATATTGCACAACTTGGTTGCGATGTATTGGCCACTTCGCCATACAAGTGGTATGGCCCGCATGCTGGCGTGCTGTGTGTGGATCCCGACTTGCTGAATTCTCTGCCGATTGCCAAGGTACGCCCAGCCGAAAACGTTGGTCCGCGCAGGTTCGAGACTGGCACTCCAAACTTTGAAGGCATTGCAGCAGTCGAAGCCGCTGCGCGATTCTTGCTCGAAGAAGACAT
>WLKU01000026.1 GCA_009701105.1 Actinomycetota bacterium
AGGTCGGCATAGACGCCGAGGATGACGGAGAGGCCACCAAGAACCATCAAGATTCCAGACAATGCGTTGGCAAGTTTTGGTGCTGGCACTTTTTTGTATGTTGCATAGCCAACCATTGCCTCGGCTTTTGTGAGGTGATTGAGACCACTTGCTACGAACATGAAGGCGAACAAAATACGTCCGATCAACATAACTGAATTCATTAATTGCTCCTTGTGTTAAGAACCTCATTGGTGAGGTAGTTGCGAGCACAACTATATCATAAAGGTAGTTGCGTGCGCAACTATCTCGATATGCTTCCTGTATGGCAAGTCCAAGGTGGCTAAGTGACGCAGAGATGAAAGCTTGGCGCGGCTTTGTCACAACGTCCCCAGACTTGATGAATGCCATTGAACGCGATTTGGGCGTTTTTGGGCTGGATGCTGGCGACTACCAGTTGCTTGCAATGCTGTCTGAAGCAACAGATCACAGACTGAAGATGTGCGATCTTGCCGACACATTGCGGTTATCAAGAAGCGGACTCACTCGCCGAATGGACGGTGTGGTGAAGGCCAAATATGTAGAGCGGATACAGGACAAGGACGATCGACGAGTTTCATTTGCTCATTTGACTCCGAAGGGTTTTGAATTCTTGAAGAAGGTTGCTCCGTTGCATTTGAAAGACGTTCGGAGCCGCATGATTGATTTGCTGAATGAGTCAGAGATAAAGGCGCTCGGATCTGCATTCGCGAAAATCAACGCTCATCTGCGCACTACTGAGTAGACACTTCAAACTGGTAGTTTTGACGCATGGAAATTCGTAAATTTGTAACTACATGTGAAGACATTCAGGCCGAACTCGGTGAACCAACCGGGCGCATTGTGCGCAAAGCAGTTTGCAGCGCGGTGATCACGAATCCGCTTGTTGGCAAACGACACAAGGATCTCACCATGCTTGAACTCATGGGTGCAGAGATCTCTGGACAACTCGCCGAGCGGGCACTTGTAGCGCTTGGAGTTGAGGCTGGGGAAGTAACCGCATATGGCAAAGCCGCCATCGTCGGTACCGCAGGCGAAATTGAGCATGCCGCAGCATTGATTCACCCAAGGTTTGGTGCGCCAGTGCGCAAAGTGGTTGTGCAGGGGCTCGACATCATTCCTTCGACCAAAAAAGTTGCTGGACCGGGTGCTTCGATCACTATTCCGATCACGAACAAAGACGACATCTGGTCCTTTAATGAGATGGACGCAATCGAAGTTTGCATTGGTGATGCACCGATGGCCCACGAAATATTGGTCAGCGTGGCATTAGCCGTTGGTGGCCGTCCTTTCGCTCGAACGAACAAAGTGTCATGAGCTTTAAAGCAATCATCTTGCTTACTCGCGCTGCCGATGCGACTCATGAGCAGTTTGCGGATTG
This sequence comes from Actinomycetota bacterium, assembly GCA_009701105.1. The sequence continues at coordinate 1,400 of WLKU01000026.1, forward strand.
GTGGCTGAAGAATCACGCACCGCTAGCAAAGCAATTACCAGAACTACGTCGTGGAGTATTCAACTTGGTAGAAAACCCAGCAGAAGGCGATCCAGACGGTGTGTCCGAGCTGTGGTTCGACTCACAAAGCGATTTTGAGGCTGCATATGCAAGCGAAATCGGCAAGGCAGTCGTGGCCGATTCACTGTCAAACGTTTCTGGCAGGCGTCGTATGTTTGTCGTTGAAAACACCATTCATTCGTAATTGCTTAAGCGAATTACCGTGACAAACATATGAGCCGTCTCGGATTAGTCGCCTTTGTTGCACGCGAATACGACGAAGCAATCGGCTTCTTTGTTGGGAAACTTGATTTTGAATTGGTGGAAGACACCGACATGGGCGACGGTAAGCGGTGGGTGGTTGTCGCTCCAACTTGTGGATCAACTAGTGAATCAAATAGTGGCGCTTCGTTACTCATTGCTCGGGCCGTAACTGATGCCGAGAAGGAGAGTGTTGGCAATCAGGCGGGCGGTCGCGTTGCATTCTTTTTAAATACGGACAACTTTGATCGCGACTTTGCAAATTGGTCGGCCCGCGGAGTGAAGTTTCGCGAACAGCCGCGACACGAGGTGTATGGCACTGTTGCCGTATTTGAGGATCTGTATGGTGCACCATGGGATTTGATCCAACCAGCATGATGTTGGGTGCATGACACAATCAAAGCTCTTTGAGCGACTCACCCCATGGATTTTTGTGGCGTTATGGAGCACTGGCTTCGTGGTTGCCCGATACAGCACACGTAATGCTGGCCCCTTGACGTTTCTTACGGTGCGTATGTTGTGCGCGGCATTGGTGTTGTCGGTTATCGCTCGTGTCGTAAAAGCACCAAAACTTCCCAAAAGCTCGTGGTCAACATCCGCAATTGTCGGTATCTGCATGCATGCGATTTATCTTGGTGGAGTTTTCTACGCGATTAAGCGCGGACTGCCGTCTGGTCTCAGTGCATTGATCGCAGGACTACATCCAGTCGTTACATCTGTTGCTGGTCGAGTGCTATTAAAAGAACGTTTGCGAACAAGCCAGTGGGTTGGAGTATTCCTTGGCATTTGTGGAGTACTCGTTGTAGTAGTTGACAAAGTTCGTGACGGAGTGGGTGACGTGACACGACCCGCATTAATTGCGATGGTCATATCGATCATCGGAATGTCAACCGGAACATTGGTGCAACGTGCTCGCGGCAGAGATATGCCATTGGTGAATGGCACGACCGCGCAGTATGTTTCGGCTGGAGCGGTCTTGCTCGTGGCATCCAGCTTGTTTGAAAAGTGGGAGTTTCATCTCAACGCCGAGTTGCTGCTTGCGCTGTTGTGGTCGGTGTTCGTGCTTTCGATATCGGCAGTAATGCTGATGATGTTGCTGATCTCGCGACATTCAGCTGCTCGAGTGAGCAGTCTGTTCTTTTTAACTCCCGCGTTAAGCGCGATCGAAAGTGCAATTTTGTTTGGCGAAAGGCTGAGTGTGCTTTCGTTGGTGGCATTGGTGGTAGCCCTGACTGGGGTGTACCTAACCATGAGAAACCCAATGAGTGAACCAGTTGGCCAAGCTTTCCTGGCTGATTAGACACCACTCAAATCCCTTGTAATCTCTGGGTTCAAACTTTATGTATTGTAAAGTTTGGTAATATATCAGTGACATATCAATCGGGGGACTGCATGGCTTTAGCGACACGCTTAGAAAAACTTGGGACCGAGACGGCGTTCGCAGTTTCACAAGCCGCAGCAGAGTGGGGTGCAAAGGGAAATCATATTTTCCCGTTTCATCTTGGTGACCTGAACATCGCAACATCACGCAACATCGTTGATGCAATGAATCGTGCGATTGCTGATGGAAAAACTGGATATTGCCCTGCAGCAGGAATTCCTCAACTACGCGAAGCACTTGCAAACGATGTCGGTGCACGTCGGGGACTTAATTTTTCGCCAGCCAATGTTGTTGTACAACCAGGCGGCAAACCAGTAATTACAAAGTTCATCCAGGCAGTGATGAACCCAGGTGACGAAGTGTTGTATCCAAACCCCGGTTACCCAATTTATGAAAGTCAGATCGAATATTTTGGCGGCGTAGCCAAGGCATATCGTTACTTGCCATCTTCAACCGGATTCAATATTGATATCGATCAGATCAAGGCTTCAATCACTCCAAAAACAACAGCAATCATTTATAACGACTTGCAGAACCCAATTGGTGCAGAGTCGACCGATGCCGAGCGCGAAGCAATTGCAGAATTAGCGATCAAGCACAACTTGTGGGTGTTGTCGGATGAGGCATATTTTGAAATGCGTTACTCAGGCACATCAAAGTCGATTGCATCGTTGCCAGGAATGTTGGAGCGCACCGTCATTTTGTACACGTTCTCTAAAAAGTTTGCGATGACTGGCTGGCGACTTGGTGCATCAATTGCGCCTGTTGAGGTGTCAAACATGATTGCCAAACTCAACACCAATGACGAGTCGTGCACCACACACTTTGTGCAGTACGGCGGAGTAGAGGGATTGACCGGCGATCAGTCGGGTACAGCAGTCATGCTCGACACTCTTCGCGAGCGTCGCGACATCGCAGTCAACATGCTCAATGCAATGCCCGGCGTCAGCGTGCATTCGCCAGAGGCTGCGTTTTATTTGTTTCCAGATGTAACCGGTGCAATGCAGAACAAAGGAATTGACGACTTGGCAGTATTTGCCGAGCAAGCACTGCATGCAACTGGCGTTTCGTTTTGTACGCGTCGCCACTTCGGTCGACCACAGGCAGGAGAAGAGCGCAACTATGTTCGGTTTGCATTTTCCGGCATTAACAAAGATCAGATCGAAAAAGGAATGACTTTGCTCGGTGATTGGATCAAGAAGTAGCCATGGCAAAAGTTGTTATCACTGGCAAAATTCCGTCCGGAGCACTGACTCGACTGCGCGCAGAACACGACGTATTGGCTTGGGAAGAATCAACACCAATCAGCCGAGAAGAATTGCTGAAGCGAGTAAGTGGCGCCGATGCAATTGTGAGCTTGCTGACCGAAAAGATTGATGACGAGCTTTTGGCTGCAGCCGGAGCACAACTGAAGTCGGTTTCAAACGTGGCCGTGGGCTACAACAACATTGATGTGCCTGCGTGCAAAGCGCGATCGGTATTGGTCACAAATACTCCTGGTGTGCTTACTGAAGCAACCGCCGACATTGCAATGTCGTTGATCTTGATGACAACTCGTCGGCTCGCAGAAGGCGAACGCGTGATTCGCGCCCAACAGCCTTGGCAGTGGGGCATGTTTTATATGTTGGGATCAAGCATTCAAGGCCGACAACTGGGCATCGTGGGCATGGGCCAAATTGGTGCTGCCGTAGCAAGACGGGCCCGCGCTTTTGGAATGACCATTGCATACACAAAGCGGACTCCACTTGACGCTGCAACACACAGAGAGCTGGATGCAAAACATGTTGAGTTAGACGAGCTGCTCGCTACAAGCGATGTCGTTTCGTTGCACTGCCCGTATTCGCCAGAGACACATCACTTTATGAACGCAACACAATTGGCAAAGATGAAGTCGAGCGCTTACCTCATAAACACGGCGCGTGGCCCCGTTGTTGACGAAGCAGCTCTAGCCGATGCATTGCAGCGCAATGTGATTGCCGGTGCAGGCTTGGATGTGTTTGAAAGAGAACCTGTCGTGAACGAGGGTTTACTGGGTCTTGACAATGCCGTGCTCATTCCGCATCTTGGTTCGGCCACAGTTGAAACACGTGCTGCAATGGCTGACTTGGCTGCGACGAATGCGCTGGCGATTTTGGGCGGCAAAACCGCTCCAAACTTGGTGAGCTAAAAACTATTTGTCGGATTCGGCGAGTGCGTCGAGCAAAGTATTCCAACCCAGCGTTGCGCACTTGATGCGTACTGGAAATTTGACGACACCTTGCAGTGCTTCGAGATCACCCAAGTTGATTGACTCATCAATTGAAGAGTTTTCGTCTTCGTCAATGGTCATCATTTGTTTGAAGCGCTTGACAATTGCGCGAACCTGATCGACTGGCTTGCCCTTCACTGCAGTGGTCATCATCGAGGCTGAACTCTGACTGATTGAGCAACCCGAACCGTTAAAGCGAACTTCGCTTACAAGACCATCTTTGACATCAATAAAGATACGAATCTCATCGCCACACAATGGGTTGTGTCCTTCGGCGCTCACTGCTGGTGCTTCGAGCTCGCCACGATTACGGGGCGTGCGGTAGTGGTCAAGAATGATTTCTCTGTAGAGATCTTCAAGCCCGGCCATGGTGTGCTCCCTTGTACGCCTAGTTAAAAGATATCTGATGCGCTATCGAGCGCGTCAGCCAAAGCATCGACTTCTTGGGTGGTGTTGTACAAGTAAAAGCTTGCGCGCACGGTGGCATTGGCGCCAAGGATCTTCATGAGTGGTTTTGCACAATGGTGGCCAGCGCGAACGCAAACGTTGGTTTGATCGAGAACCTGGCTGAGATCGTGCGGGTGAATGCCGCGAAAGGCAAATGAAAAGGTGGCACCACGAAGTTCTGGATTGGTTGGGCCGTGGATTGTGATGTCGTCGCCAAAACGAGATGTCAGAGTGTTGAGAACGTATGTGCTGAGTTCAATTTCGTGCTGACGAATGTTGTTCATGCCGACTTTTGTCAAAAACTCGACTGCGGAGTGAAGGGCAACCACTTCTGCGATTGCTGGAGTGCCAGCTTCAAACTTTGCTGGCACTTCCGCCGTTGTAAAACCATCGAGGCGCACATCGGCGATCATGTTGCCACCACCCAAAAACGGAGGCATTGCCTCAAGTAGCGACTCGCGCCCCCACAACACACCTACGCCTGATGGTCCACACATTTTGTGCGAACTAAAAACCATGAAGTCTGCGCCCAAATTTTGCACGTCGGTGGGCTGATGCGGCACCGATTGGCAGGCATCGACTATGGCGATTGCGCCAGCCTTGTGCGCAGCAGCGCACAGACGCTGCACTGGATTGATGGTGCCAAGCACGTTTGACATTGAAGTGAATGAGAAGGCTTTTACGTCTTTGAGTAACCCATCGAGATTGGTGAGGTCAAGTTGGCCGTCGGATGTAAGCGGCACCCAGCGCAATTGAATTCCGCGCTCGGCAACAAGCATGTGCCAAGGAACGATGTTGGCGTGATGTTCCATGTGCGTGAGTAGCACGGTGTCGCCAGCCTTGAGATTGGCTCGACCCCACGACATGATGACCAAGTTGAGTGCCTCGGTGGCATTTTTGGTGAAGACAACTTCGTTGGCCTTTGGTGCATTGATAAATGCGGCAAGTGCGCTGCGGGTTGCTTCGAATGCGTCGGTAGCTTCGGCTGCCAATTGATATGCACTGCGATTGATTGGCGCATAACCGGTTTCCATGAAATTAGAAAGCGCGTCGATGACTACTTGAGGTTTTTGTGAGGTGTTTGCGCTATCGAGATAGACGAGCGGTTTGTCGTTGACGAGTCGATGTAAGACCGGAAAATCTTTGCGAATTGTGGCTACATCAAAAGTCATGATCGAAACTTATTCTTTGTACGACTCGTAGCCAGATTTTTCGAGCTCTTCTGCGATCTCCATGCCACCCGATTTGACGATGCGGCCATCGATCAAGATATGTACGAAATCAGGCTGCAGTTCGTCAAGCAGTCGTTGATAGTGCGTGATGAGCACGATGCCCATCTTTGGTCGCTCTTTACGAACTTCACGGATGCCCTGAGCGACTATGCGCAACGCATCGATGTCCAGACCAGAGTCTGTTTCGTCCAAGATTGCAAGCTCTGGCTCAAGGATTGCCATCTGCATGATTTCGTTGCGCTTCTTTTCGCCACCTGAAAAACCTTCGTTGAGGTAGCGATCGACGAACGTCGAATCCATTCCCAAGCGCTTCATCCATGACATTGCAGAGAGTCGCAGCTCGAGAACCGACAAGTCGATGCCTTTGCGAGCCGAGAGTGCTTGACGCAAAAATTGAATGACTGACACACCAGCAATTTCTTGCGGGTACTGAAAACCTAAAAAGATGCCGGCTTTGGCGCGCGCATCGGTGGGCCACTGGCTGATGTCGTCGCCTTTGTAAAACACGCGACCCGAAACAACTTGGTATTCGGGAGAAGCGAGAAGTGTGTTTGCGAGAGTGGATTTGCCGGAGCCGTTTGGTCCCATGATCGCGTGAACTTCACCCTCGTTTACCGTGAGCGAAAGACCGCGCAAGATCTCGGTGTCGCCCTCGATTGGCTTGGCATGCAGTTCGTCAACTCTGAACAATTCGGTCACGGAGATCAGTGTATTCAGGCGTTTTGGGGATTAGCACTACCTGCGTAGTGTTAATTATTTCGCACTGGCAAGAGCTTCTGGACGCGAGCGAAGGGCACGCCAAATCGCCAGATAACTGCTGTATTGGTAGGCATCTGTGACGAAACCGGATGCTTGAAGTTGGCGATGATATTTGGGCAAAGAACGAAATGGAATGCCCGAATCGGTGTGATGTGCAATGTGCCAGCCGAGGTTGAACGGCACAAAATAGAAACTTGAAAACAGGTGTTGTTTGACCGAATGCGTGGTGACTCGGCGATCATCATCGGCGCGCAGGCCACCGTGCTCGGCAATAGATCGCAGTCGGTTCATGACGCGCCACACCGTGATGTAGGGCACAAGCCACAACATCACATACACCCAAGGATTTACAAAGATCACGGAAAGTATGATTAGCACTGCGTGCAGGCTAAATATTTTGCGCTGAGTATTCAGTTGCTGCGGGTCAGTCTGAAATAATGACATGAATTGTCCGCGCAGCATTCGAAAACCTGTGCTGCCAAGCCCGTCACGACGCATCTTGCGCCAAAAACTCGCACGCGTGATGGGGTAGTTGGCATACAGCGGAATATCTGGTTCGTTTGGGCCAAACTCTTCACGATGATGAGCCATGTGTACATAGCGATAGCCATCGGTATTTACAAATGACATGTATCCGAGCAACCAACGCCCCGCAAAGTCGTTGAGCTTCCGATTGCGAAACAACAGTCGGTGCACCGACTCGTGCATGAGCGCAAGCAACTGCGCGTGAGCTCGACCCATGAGCGGGAAAGCGATGACGTAGGTAATGGGATTATGTAGTTCAAGCGCTACCCAGATGATGAAGAACGTCTGCACGTAGATGGAGGTAACTGAAATTGCATTACGAAAATTTGGTATGTGTCGCAACTCGGTGCGCCACTGCGAGGTTGGGTGTCCGTTCGGCAGGATCTTTTCGTTGCCATCGATCTGGGTAAAGACCGATGCGTCAGGAACCATATTCATAAACCTTTTCTACCAGCCGCGATCAACCCAAGTTTGCAGGTGAGGCCGTTCGGCGCCGATAGTGGTGTCGAGTCCATGACCGGGCAACACAATGGTGTCAGGTGGAAAAGTGAAGAGTTTGTTGTCAATCGACTGAATGATGGTCGCGAAATCGCCACCCTCTAACGCGGTGTTGCCGGGGCCACCAGGAAACAGCGTGTCACCCGTAAATAGCAGTGGGGTGTTGGCTACAGCGAACGAAATCGAACCCTCTGTATGACCTGGGTTGTGGATGGCGTGTAGGCGCAGATTGCCAACTTCGATCACCTCGGCATCATCGATGAATACGTCATACCCAACGTCTTTGAGGCGTGGTGCGTCGGCTGCAGTGACAGCAACTTCGTAACCAGCTTCACGCATAGCGGGTATTGCCTGAATGTGATCCCAATGGCCGTGGGTTTCGAGCACGCGACGAACGCCAAGCTTCGTGCACAATTCGAGCAACTTTTCGTGCTCATTGGCTGCGTCGATCAGAACTGCGTCACCTGTAGCTCGGCACCGAATGACAAAAACATTGTTGTCGTATGGACCAACAACAAGTTTGTGAACTTCAACGTTGCTGTCGTTCCAGTGCAAAGTTGCGGTCATGATGACACCACATCAAATCCAAGCGAGAGAGCGACTGGGATTTGCGCTGGATCAAATGTCACGTATTTGAGTGGCTTGGGTAAACGAGTGGCCGCAGCCAGGTGTATTGCGTCAGAGATATGCAGTGGCTGTTGGCGAACAAGTATTGCGGCTTCGTCGAGGCATCGTTGGTCAACAGGCACAATTGAAACATAATCCCATGTATGACGGATTGCATCTTCGAGGTCGTGTCGCACAAATTCTTGTTCTGACATGCGGTCAATGATTGACATCGCTTCGGTGAGTGCAAGGGCACTTGCACACCAGTCGGCATCACCCTTGATTGCATCGTGTGTGATTGTTCGTGCAATACCGCTGGTGTGCAGGGCAACGAGCGCGCTGGTGTCGAGCATGATCGTCATCCGCGCACCTCGCGCAATGTTTGGTCGATGCGCGAACCACTATTGAAAGTGATCGCCTTCGGTAGCTGATATTTGTCGCGTCGTCGAGGTGCAACTATTGCGCCGTTGGCAACAAGATCGGTCAAAGTAATCGTCTGACTTGTGGCAGGAATGATGGGGCCGAGAGTGGCAACCGGATCGCCGCTCACCGTAATAATCATCTGTTCACCGGCACCTGCACGCTTGATAAAAGTGGCTGAACGCTCTCGTAACTCGCGGATTCCTATGCTGCGCATGTATCTCAGGGTAGCCGAAAGTACCTGATTTGTGTACGCCTGTGTACACCACACGATTGGCGCACTTCGATCAAGACAGGGCAGAATCATCTGCATGAACTTTGCATTCTCAGAAGAACAAGAAGAACTCCGTAAAACAGTCCGAGCATTTTTGGAGAGCAAGTCTCCAGAAACTGCCGTACGCGAGCAGATGGAAACCGAAAATGGTTTTGATCCAGCCGTGTGGTCGCAGATGGGTGATCAGATGGGCCTTCAGGGTCTCTCGATCCCTGAAGAGTTCGGTGGTTCTGGATTTGGTTTCATTGAGCTCGGCGTAGTGCTTGAAGAGATGGGTCGTGCATTGTTGTGCGCACCGTTTTTCTCGAGCGTTGTGCTCGCAGCAAACGCATTGTTGTTGAGCGGCGATGACGCAGCAAAGAAAAAGTATTTGCCAGGTATTGCTGCAGGAGAAACAGTTGCCACTTTGGCAACCACCGAGCCATCTGGCAAGTGGGACGAAAAGGGCATCACAACAAAGGCCGAAGGTTCTGGAAGCGATTGGAAAATCACCGGAACCAAAATGTTCGTGATTGATGGTGCAACTGCAAGTTTGATCATTGTTGGAGCACGCACCGGGAAAGGTGTTTCGTTGTTCGCAGTAGATGGCAGTGCAAAGGGCCTCACACGCACTTCGCTCTCCACGATGGATCAGACTCGCAAGCAAGCAAAGTTGGAGTTCAATGCAACTCCTGCAACTTTGATTGGCACTGAAGGCAAGGGCTGGGACGTGTTGAGCCAAGTGTTTGACTTGGCCGCTGTTGCACTTGCAGCCGAGCAGGTTGGTGGAGCTCAAAAAGTTCTCGAGATGGCAGTTGAGTACGCCAAGGTCCGTGTGCAATTTGGTCGTCCAATCGGTTCATTCCAGGCCATCAAGCACAAGTGTGCAGACATGTTGCTCGAAGTCGAGTCGGCAAAGTCGGCTGCGTACTACGGCATGTGGTGTGCAGCAGAAATGAATGACGAGCTTGCATCGGTCGCATCATTGGCTAAGGCGTATTGCTCAGAGGCTTACTTCCACGCTGCCGCCGAAAACATTCAGATTCATGGTGGTATCGGCTTTACATGGGAACACCCAGCGCACTTGTATTTCAAGCGCGCAAAGTCGAGCGAGTTGCTCTTCGGTGATCCGACGTATCACCGCGAGTTGCTTGCGCAACGCATCGGCATCTAATCAGTCGGCGGTACCTCTATTAATTGGGTGACAGTTGTTTTTGCGATTGTTGCGGCACTTGCAGTATTTGTTATCGCAGCAACCGTAATTGGTCGCGAAGCACATCGCCTTGATGCGTTAGCGCCACGAGTCATCTACGACATTGAAGAAGCAACATCATTTGTTGCCGACAGATTGCCAAGCGATTCTCAGGCGCGTTTGACCTACGCAGAGCTACGCAAGATGTTGGTACTGCACATGGGCTGGTTGCATTCCAAAGGCTTGCAACCACAAGACGTGACCGATCTCCGACAAAACATCACTGAATCGGTGGTGTTTGGTGAAGAGACATTGACTGCGTTTTTAATGGGAGAAGCAATGGAAGCGCGCATTGAAGTGTTGGACGACGTGGACATTGTGCATGTAGTGCGCGCGCACCTAGATTATTTTGAGGCAATAGGCGCTGTTGGCCCGAGTGCGTCAAGCACCGACCTCTGACCCATCACATTCTCTTTCCAGATATCGATATAGCGCTCGAGATGTGGATTGAAATATGGGTCGTCTTCTAATTTGTCGCGCCAACGAGCGCC
>WLKU01000027.1 GCA_009701105.1 Actinomycetota bacterium
AAACGCATTGAGCATGGCGCTTAACCCGCGCGATAGTCCAATGCCCGACAAAAATCCGAGTTCGGATTCAAGAAGTCAGATGATGAGTGCTTCAACCATCATCGCGATCACTACTTGGCGCTTGTTGGCACCAATGGCACGCAACAACGCGTTCTCTTTGAGACGTTGCGCGGTGGTGATTGAAAATACGTTGTAAATCACGAAACAACCAATGCCTAAAGCAATGAATGAAAATGCGGTGAGGAACAGTGTGAGAAAGCTGAGCACGGCACCAATTTGGTCTTGTGTCTCTTGAGTGATCTGTGCACCAGTAATTGTCTCGAGTTTGTCGGCAGGCGAAAGTGCCGAGTTGATTGCAGAAGTAAGTTGTTTGTCACTGACAGTTCCGTCACCTTGTACCAAGAATGCGTCAACAAAACCAGGCTTGAGCAAAAACTCTGATGCGGTTGGTTGGTCGAACAACGCAAATGTTGCGCCACCTGGAGAACTGACGTCGCCGTAGTTAACAATGCCAACCATCGCAAATTCGCGACTGCCTGATTGGGCATTGATACGCACGGTGTCGCCAAGCGCAAACTTGCCCGCCTTGGCAGTTGCTTTGTCCATGACCATTTCGGTTGGGCCGACTGGCAGGCGCCCCTCTTCGATATTCCACAATCCTGCAACGCTTGCTGAGGCGATGCCACCAAATGTTGGTGGTCCGTTGTCTGCGCCAATGGGCTTGCCGTCTTTGCCAATGATGCGCGCATATCCCTGTACGTCTGGAGCGGCAGCCTGCACACCCGGCACAGCGAGCACGGTTTCAAGTGCACTGATGGGTGCAGATCCGCGTTGTTCACCGCCAAATTCAGCTTCAACAAAACTGGACGAACGAACATATGCGTCGACATCTTTAAAAACGTCGGAAAACAGTCTGTCAAATGTGGAGTTGAGAGTGTCTGAAAAAATATACGTTCCGGCTAGGAAGCCTGTTCCAAGAATGATGGCGAGCGAGGTAAGAAAAAGTCGGCCCTTGCGCGCAAGGGTCATTTTGAGTGACAGTCGGAGCACGGCGGTTATTCTCCGAGATGCTTCAGATAGTCGAGCACTCGATCTGGTGTTGGCTCAAACATCTCGCCAGCGATCTTGCCGTCTTTCAAAAACACGATGCGATCGGCATAACTTGCCGCCACTGCATCGTGGGTAACCATCACAATGGTTTGACCCAGATCGGTCACAGCGCGTCGCATAAACCCGAGCACTTCACCACCAGTTTTCGAATCTAAGTTGCCAGTTGGTTCGTCAGCAAAAATAATTGCAGGCTCGCTTGCGAGTGCGCGAGCAACAGCAACGCGTTGCTGTTGTCCACCAGAAAGTTCGCTTGGTCGGTGTTCGAGCCTGTCACGCAGTCCAATTGCGTCAATCACCTTTTCTATCCAAGCAGCATCACCTTTTTGCCCACCGAGTGAGAGTGGTAGGACAATGTTTTCTTTGGCATTGAGTGTTGGAATCAAATTGAACGCTTGAAAAATGAAACCAATTTGTTCACGACGTAACTGAGTGAGTGCCTTATCGCTGAGCCCACCTAAGTCAATGCCATTGATAGATACTGAACCTTTGGTGAGCGAGTCGAGGCCAGCCATGCAATGCATGAGCGTTGATTTACCAGAGCCGCTTGGGCCCATGATTGCCGTGAAGTGGCCCTTCTCGAACTGGATCGTGACATCGTCGAGGGCGCGAACTTCGCTGTCATCATGACCATAGATCTTGCTGACGTTTGTGGCACTTGCAGCTGCTGCATCTGAGGGGTTGTTCATACCCTTCAGTCTATTTCTTACTGAAATCACTTCTTAGATAAAGAGCCTGTGTTATGTAAGAAATTACTAAATTTGTCTTGCGTTTACTTTGGTTGTGCCAATGTTCGCAGGTACGGCTTAATGGTCTTCCAACCGCCTGGGAAAAGTGTCTTTGCCTCTTCGTCAGTAACTGCGGCACCGATGATGACGTCTTTGCCGTCTGTCCAGTTGGCTGGTGTTGCAACCTTGAACTTTGCAGTGAGTTGCAGTGAGTCGATGACGCGAAGCACTTCGTCGAAGTTGCGGCCTGTTGACGCTGGGTAAGTGATGGTGAGTTTCACTTTTTTGTCTGGCCCAACAACAAACACGCTGCGCACGGTCATCGTGTCGTTGGCGTTTGGGTGAATCATGTCGTACAAGTTGCTGACCGTACGGTCTGAATCACCGATCATCGGGAAGTTGACTGGCGTACCTTGCGTCTCGCCAATGTCGCTTTCCCACTTTTCGTGTGACTCAACACTGTCAACCGAGAGGCCGATCACTTTGACGTTGCGCTTGTCGAACTCTGGCTTGATCTTGGCGACATAGCCAAGCTCGGTGGTGCAAACAGGTGTGAAATCTTTTGGATGACTAAACAACACGCCCCACGAGTCGCCGAGCCAGTCGTGAAACTTGATCTCGCCTTGGGTGGTTTGGGCGGTGAAGTCTGGGGCAATGTCTCCGAGACGAACTGACATGAGGGGCTCCTTGGTTTGGTCGCCCATTTGGGCAACTTGCTATGGGGCGATCAGCATATCGGAAACCCGACCAAACTTGTCAACTTTGAGAGATGTCGATTCCAAAAGCCTTTTTGAACTCGATCTCGTAATCTGCGTCGCTCTCGACTGCTCCGAGTGCGATCCAATCGGCGTCGCTCATCTTGGCGCGACCATTAATGAACTCATGGCCGCCCCACGAACACGGGTATCGCAATTGGGGCGTATCGGTGGTGATGGCGTGATGAATCAGTGCGCCAACTTCGGTTGGGTCGGTCGCGCGTGGAATGCCTGCGGCATAAAACTGCAACATGCGTCGGTAATGCGAGTCGTATGCGCCACTTGCGTTTGGTGCATCAAGATTTTTCATAAAGATTGACGACTTGGTGATGCCTGGTTCGATCATGACGACACGAATACCAAACGGTGCGACTTCGTGTGCAAGACCTTCGGTAAGCCCCTCGAGAGCCCACTTCGAAGTGACGTACGGAGATTGTGCAACAGCGGCGATGCGACCGACAATTGAGGAAATATTAATGATTGTGCCGCTTTTGGTTGCGCGCATTTGCGGCAGCACTTGTTGTGTACAACGCACAACACCAACAACATTGACATTAAAGGAATCGAAATATTGCTCGGGTGTCGTTTCTTCGGTAACACCGTTGCCACCAATGCCTGCGTTATTGACAAGCACGTCAACGTGGGGTGTCGCGCGAAAAATATCGGCAAAACCTTGGCGCACGGACGCGTCATCAGCAACGTCCATCTCGACGAGTTCGATCGCTACGTCAAGTTTCTCGGCAAGTGCCACGAGTTTGGCCGCTTTATCGAGACTGCGCACGGTGCCAAACACCCTGTAGCCCTGCTGTGCGAGGTAAATGGCGGTGGCTCGGCCAATGCCAGAGTTGGCCCCAGTAACGACGGCAACTAGCTGTGATTTAGATGTTTGGTGATCGCTCATTTGGTCAGCCTAAGGGCATGAAACAGTGTGTGACCCCACGGATACGGTGGGTAGTGAAATGACTCTCAAGAATCGATGGATTCAGCCGATACTGAGAAGTGTGGGCGTGACAACCGCGGTGACTCAACGCTGTATTCGGACGTTGGCGGCCGTTGTGCTGCTTGCACCACTGGTGCTTGCATCGGCCGAATCAACTCCGGCCTTAGCCGTTGCACCGACAGGCGACTACATCGTGATCTTGAAAGACGGCGTCAATCTGGATCGCAAAGTTGCTAAAGAAGCAGGCTTGGGTAATGCGGTGAGTGACGTGTACTCGTCTGCTGTCGACGGCTTTGTTGTCGAGCTCGACAATGCTGACGTGGTGCGATTGCGTAAAGACAAAGACGTACTGCTTATTGAACTTGATCGCACACTGAGCATCAACGAATCGAGCGGTGCGCTTGGCCCAGATCTTTCCAACCTCATGGGTGTTCAAGTTGCTGATCAGTACATCGTGACGCTGAAAAACGATGTTGCACCGCGCGCGTTCGCAACGGTCGAGGCTGCAACTGGTTCGCAAATTTTGTCGGTGTACACAACCGCAATCAATGGTTTTGCCGCAGTACTTGATGCATCGGCACTCGAACGTTTAGCGAAAGACCCGAATGTTGCATCAATTGAACAAGATCGAGTGGTGGTGTTGCAGGGAGATCAAGTAGATCCACCATGGGGCCTAGACCGAGTTGACCAACGTTCGGGAACTCGCAACTCGCGTTATTCATATACCAACACAGGTACCGAAGTAACGGCATATGTCATTGACACCGGCATCTTGGCAAGCCATATCGATTTCGGTGGGCGAGTCGGTGCTGGATACACGGTGTACAGCGACTCGTATGGCACAACCGACTGCAATGGTCACGGCACACATGTTGCAGGAACTATCGGTGGCTCTACTTATGGCATTGCAAAAGCGGTTTCACTTATTCCTATTCGTGTACTCAGCTGTTCCGGTACTGGTTATACATCGGGTGTGATCGCGGGTATCAACTGGGCAATTAGTGATCACGCCAGCTATACACCCGCAGTAGCCAATATGAGTCTTGGTGGTTCGTATTCCGCTGCATTGAACTCGGCAGTCGCCAACGCAACTGCCGATGGCATTGTGTTTGCAGTAGCCGCCGGCAACAGCAACGCCAACGCCTGCAGTTTTTCCCCGGCATCAGAGCCAACCGCAATCACTGTTGGTGCAATTGGCGGCAGCGATGATCGCGCATCATTTACCAACTACGGATCATGCGTTGACGTGTTTGCACCAGGCGTGAGCATCATGTCGGCAACGATCGCTTCATCAAGTGCATCACGAATGCTTTCAGGAACTTCAATGGCTTCGCCACACGTTGCAGGCGCAGCGGCATTGCTGTTGCAATCTGATCCAACCGCGACTCCCGCGCAAATTGCTGCGTTGATCGTGGATAGCGCAACACCCGATGCCATTACTGGTTTGGCTGCTGGCTCACCAAACCTCGTGTTGTACACCGGCGCAGCAATTGTTTCTCCAAACCCAGTTGCGCCGTCGGTGCCAACGTCTCTCACTGCTGTAGGTGGTGTAACGCAGGCATCACTTTCGTGGACAGCACCAACTCAAAGTGGCAGCGCAGATGTGACCGACTATGTCATTGAGTATTCATCGGACAGCGGTTCTACGTGGGCTGAATTTGACGACGGTATGTCGACGAGTACGGATGCAACTGTGACAGGACTGACGAATGGAACTACGTATCAGTTTCGCGTCAAGGCTGTGAGCAGTGGCGGCACCAGTGAACCATCTGCAACAGCAACCGCAATCGTTGGCGTGCCAAGTGCGCCGACATCACTGAGCGCAACACCGCTTGGCCTCTCGGTGCGGTTGACATGGACTGCGCCTACACAAAATGGCGGTTCGGCAATCACCGACTATGTCGCACAATTTTCTGCAGACTCTGGTGCAACGTGGTCGACATTTAGCGACAGCATTTCAACTTCAACAACAACCACTGTCACTGGTCTGACCAATGGCTTGACCTATCAATTAAGAGTCAGCGCAGTTAATAGTGTTGGAACCAGCGCGTATTCTTCGGTAGTCATTGCTGTTCCTTGGGCCGCATCGCTGCCAAGCGCGCCGCTCGATTTGGCAATTGCAAGCTACGGTCTCAATCAAGTTGGTCTTTCATGGACAATTCCTGCCACAAATGGTGGCGCCACAATTACCGACTATCTGATTGAGTACTCATCTTCATCTGGATCAACGTGGACTACCTTCATCGATCTTGTTACGTCATCGCGGTCGGCAACAGTTACTGATCTGGTGAGCGGATCGAGTTACATCTTTCGTGTGAGTGCGCGCAATAGTGCTGGTACTGGAGACCCATCGGTCGTTTCGGCAGTTGTGCGTCCTGGAGTTCCGACTGCTCCGTGCTGCATTACTGAGGTGCTTATTGGTCCACAATATGTAGCGCTTCGATGGGGTGCACCAGCATCAGATGGCGGATCTACGGTCACGAACTACGTGGTCGAGTACACCATCGATGACGGTGTGTCGTGGACAACTTGGTCAGAGCCAACTGGCAACGGCACCAATCGCACAATCACTGGACTCACAGACGGAGTGCCACACAAGTTTCGAATCAGTGCGCGCAATGCCGTTGCGACCGGACCACCGTCCGATGTTTCTGATGCGTACACACCGCTCACTCCAACCGCGCCAGGTCGACCACTCAATGCTGTTGCAACTGCCAACACTGGCCAGGTTGGTCTCGACTGGGACACACCAGCGACTGATGGTGGGGCACCGATCACCGACTACCTCATTGAGTATTCGTCTAATGCAGGTTCGACTTGGACAACGTATGTCGACACGGTGAGCACCGCCACGATTGCGACTATTCGCACGCTTCCAGTTGGTATCAGTGTGATCTTTAGGGTTTCAGCAATCAACTCGCGGGGTACGGGTGCAGCATCGTTGAATTCAAACTCAATCACGACGATCGATGCATTAACCAACGATCCATTTGCAGGTGCAGAAGTTTTTTCGGGCACAACTGGTGCGGTCTCAAGTTCCACATTGACCGCGAGTCGCCAATCCGGTGAGCCATCTCACGGTGGTTATGGCGCATCTGCTTCTATTTGGTACAAGTGGGTGGCAACGCAAGACGGCACTTTGGTGGTCGACACTCGACTCAGCGTCTTTGACACATTGTTGGGTGCATACACGGGCACGCAAGTCAATGCACTGACAACACTGGCCGCCAATGATGACAGTGGTGGCGGGTTGTGGAGCAGCGTCACAATCACTGTTGTGGCGGGTACGTCGTACTTCTTTGCAATTGACGGGTACGGAAACCGCAAAGGCTCGACCACGCTCAATTGGCAGTTCACTGCCGCACCAGACCCAACTGCGCCATCGGCTCCGCGCAACGTGCGTGGAAGTGCGGGCGATCAGTTAGTTGCTTTGTATTGGGAAGCGCCACTTGACAATGGCAGTCGAACGATCACTACGTATATCGCAACATCAAACCCTGGATCAAAAACTTGTACATCAACTGGAGCACTCACATGCACAGTGCGAGGTTTAACAAATGGTGTTGCCTACACATTTAGTGTGACCGCTACAAACTCAATTGGTACCAGTGACGCATCAGTTGCATCTGCTCCAGTCACACCTACGACAGTTTCAACACCTGAAGCACCAACAACGTTGTGGGGACTCGACCGCATCGACCAACGCGCACTACCGCTCAACAATCAGTTCAGCCGCGCATACACCGGTAGCGGAGTGACCGCATACATCATCGACACTGGCGTGTTGTCGACACACACCGAGTTTGGTGGGCGAGTGTTGAGCGGTTTTTCATCGGTGGTCGACTCGAATGGCACTGAAGATTGCAATGGTCACGGTACACACGTGGCTGGCACGGTTGGTGGAAGTAATTATGGAGTAGCACCAGGAGTAGCAATCGTTCCTGTGCGCGTACTTGACTGCTCGGGCTCGGGCAGCACATCGGGAGTCATCGCGGGTATCGATTGGGTAATTGCAAACCACGTTGCAGGCACACCCGCCGTTGCAAACATGTCGCTCGGTGGTGGGCGCTCCTCGGCACTTGATATTGCAGTGCGGGCGGGTGTCGCTGATGGCGTGGTGTTTGTGGTGGCTGCAGGAAACAGCACGGCAAACGCATGTCAGTCGTCACCCGCAGGTGAACCGCTGGCAATCACGGTTGGCTCGACAACATCAGCAGATGCACGTTCGTCATTTTCTAACTACGGATCATGTGTGGACGTGTTTGCTCCTGGGTCAAGCATCACCTCGGCGTGGTACACATCGACGACTGCATCAAACACTATTTCCGGAACATCAATGGCCTCACCGCATGTTGCAGGTGTGACCGCATTAGGTTTGGAAATTGCACCAAATGCTTCGGTTGCACAAATTTCTGCTTGGATTACAAGCACTGCCACTCCAGGTGTCGTCGGAGATGCTGGAAGTGGGTCACCAAACCTGCTCGTTTATTCACGATTGAGTTCTGCGCCTCCGGTTGCCTCGGCACCGTCAACTTCTACAACGTCTACAACGTCTACAACGTCGGTTCCATCGGGTGGCGGAGGCAGTGATGATGGCGGTGGCGGTGGTGATGGTGGCGATGACGCGGCACCCGAGACAACGACAACAACGACAACAACAACGACTTCAACGACTTCAACGACTACGACAATTGCTCGCCCAACGGTTCCGTCATCAACTGTGCCGTCATCAACTGTTCCGTTGTCAACTGTTCCGTTGTCAACTGTTCCGCAACCCGTGGTTACTGCACCAGCAGTTGTACCAAGCACCGTTCCACCAGATACAAACCGAATCGTCGACCCAGTACTTGGCTCTTTGATTCCAATAGTTGCAGAGCAAGCAGTGGTAGCGCCGTCATCAAGCAAAGTCGTAGGCAACAACGTTGTGTTCAAAGTGACTGCACCTGCTCAGTCGATGGTATTTATCTATCGCGACGGAGTCCTGGTCAAAACAGTTCCTGCAGCAGCAGCCCAGGCCATCAAGATCGATAACAACAAGGTCGGAAACTCGTCATTCCAAATCCTGATCGTTGATAAAAAAGGCGTTATTACAACAACAAAGAAGTCCACTGTGCGCGTGAAGAAGGCCAGCAAGTAACCTCCGCGCATGGCTCATGCGCACACACCTCCATCAAATCTTCCCCTCACCATCGGCACATTGCGTGCATCGGGGTGGCAATCATTTCCGGTCAAAGAAGAGTTGCGACGCAATGCAGTCAAGCGCATTGCCGCAGGACTTCCATTATTTGAAGGTGTGCTGGGTTACGAAGACACGGTGATGCCGCAACTTGAAAATGCGTTGCTCGCAGGTCACGACGTCATTTTTCTTGGTGAGCGCGGCCAGGCAAAGACGCGCATCATTCGATCGCTCACCGGATTGTTGGATGATTGGATGCCAATCATCGCAGGCAGCGAGATCAATGATGATCCGTTTAACGCAGTGTCACGTCATGCGCGCGAGTTGGTAGCGACGCACGGTGACGACACACCCATTGCGTGGGTGCACTCGAGCGACCGCTACGGAGAAAAACTTGCCACTCCAGATACTTCGGTCTCAGACTTAATTGGCGAAGTTGACCCGATCAAGGTTGCCGAAGGTCGTTATTTGTCAGACGAAATGACTATTCATTACGGCCTCGTACCGCGCACTAATCGCGGCATTTTTGCGATCAACGAATTGCCCGACTTGGCCGAGCGAATTCAGGTTGGCTTGCTCAACGTGCTCGAAGAGCGCGACGTACAGATTCGTGGCTACAAAATTCGGTTGCCACTCGACGTCATGCTCGTGGCTTCTGCAAACCCGGAGGACTACACCAATCGTGGTCGCATGATCACGCCGCTC
This sequence comes from Actinomycetota bacterium, assembly GCA_009701105.1. The sequence continues at coordinate 9,412 of WLKU01000027.1, forward strand.
AAAGATCGTTTTGGCAGCCAAATTCGTACGCATTATCCACTTGAGGTCGCGACCGAAATGGACATCGTGCGACAAGAAGCGCGACCATCATCGATTGGCGATGTGCAGGTGCAGTGGCCCGAATTTATGGAAGAAATCATCACGACAATCAGCCACGTTGCGCGATCGAGTTCGCAAGTCAACCAGCGCAGTGGTGTGAGCGTGCGTTTGTCGGTGAGCAACTACGAGACGCTGGCTGCAAATGCTGTGCGCCGCGCACTTCGTGTGGGCGAACGAGATGTTGCTCCACGCGTGAGTGATCTTGCTGCGCTTGCCGCTTCAACTTCGGGCAAAATTGAGATTGAAAGCATGGAAGAGGGGCGTGAGTCTCAGATTCTTGAAAATTTTGTCAAGGCAGCAGTACTACAAGTGTTCAAAAAACGAGTTTCTTCGGCAAAAATCGGTGAAGTAATTGCGTTATTCGAGGGCGGCGTAATCGCCCACGCAGGAGAAGACATTGCATCCGCTCAATATGTTGAACTCTTCAACCAAGTTCCACCGCTGCGCGAACTTGTTGTTGCTGCAGTTGGCAACACAGAGTCTGTTGCAAAAATTGCAAGCGGTGTTGAGTTTGTTTTAGAGGGATTGCACCTGTCGAAGCGGCTCAACAAAGATGAGTCTGGTTCACGCGCAACATATCGCTCACGGACGTAATACTCAGAAGGTAACGCGTTAGCCGACGAACGGCGAGCGCGTCCAAAAGTCGTTGATGTCGTAACGACCGTCGATCAACGGCTCACCCGCGAGTGACACAACCTCAATCGGCTTGGAAAAACCGGGCAAGTTGACTGGGCTGTGTGGCACCGAATACACGCCCACTGGCAAATTTGTGGCCTGGTCTGCAGGGATCAGCGTGCCGATGCCAACCGCCGCATCGCAAAGTCGCGCTGCCAAGTTTGGCGCATCTCCGATGTAGTCCTGACCTTCAAACAACATGGTGTCGCCTGTGGCAATGCCGATGCGCAAAGAAAGTGGTGCGCAGGCAGTAACTGCATGGCGCTGTAACTCGAGCGCAAATGTGATGCCATCGAGTGCTTCAACTGCCACTGCCATCAGACCGTCACCCAAGTACTTGTCGATGCGCACGCCTTGATGCGAGCCAACAGCTCGAGCAACACCGCGAAACTGGGTGAGCAATTGCGCAGCCGCACCATCTCCAAAACTCTCGGTGTAATTGGTGAACCCCGAGAGGTCAACGAAAATGAACGTTCTTCCGAAGCGCATACTGAGCCTCAGCCTAGGGGTGTGACCGATGTCTTGCCACAGTGGTTAGCACTAATATTCGGCCATGCCATCGAAGTTCACATATTCGCGTTGGGACGGCTCGCAACGTGGGTTTGATCTCGACGCCGAAGGGCTCTTAAGCGAACTCGCTGACGATTTGCTGTACCACGGCGATGTCAACAGCGCGTTGCGCAAAGCCATGCAAGATGGAATGCGCGACATGAACGGCGACCGTATTGCTGGAATGCGCGAGATGATGGAACGACTGCGTGAAAAACGTGAATCAATTCAGGAACGCGGAGATCTTGGCGGAGTGTATTCAGAAATTGCAGACGAACTCAACGATGTCGTAGATGAAGAACGTCACGCGATTGAGAACTACACGACCGAAGCAAAGAACTCAGGTGATCCACGCCGCGCTGAAATGGCAGAGCAGTCGGCGATGGATCGCAATTTTCGGCTTGACATGTTGCCTGCAGACTTGGCTGGCAAGATTGCTGAACTGCAGCACTACGACTTTCAATCTAAACAAGCTCAATTGCGTTTTGAGCAATTAATCGAAAAACTGCGTGAGCAATTGATGCAACAGCATCTTGATCAGATGTCTGGAGAGATGCAAAAACTCACTCCTGCCGACATGCAGCGAATGAAAGACATGATGGCCGAACTCAACGCAATGCTCGAGCGTCGCCAGCAGGGCGAGGATCCGAAGTTTGAAGACTTCATGAAAAATTTCGGTGACTTTTTTCCTGAGAATCCAGAAACACTTGACGAACTTCTTGAGATCATGGCGCAACGCATGGCTGCAGCACAGGCGATGCTCAATTCGATGACACCCGAGCAGCGCTCACAAATGCAGCAACTCTCGGATCAACTGCTTGAAGACATGGATCTGCGATGGCAGATGGATCAGCTGTCAAAAAACTTGCAGTCGATGTTTCCGCAGGCTGGATGGCAAAAAAGTTACGATTTTTCGGGCCAAGACCCACTCGGTTTTGCCGAGGCAATGCAGTCGATGCAAGAGCTGTCCGAGCTGGACCAACTGGAAAACCTCATGAAAAA